>NZ_JBEYVW010000005.1:0-262844 GCF_040644175.1 Streptomyces sp. NPDC047017
GTGTGCTGGAGTTCGTGGGGCGTGCTGATGCGCAGGTGAAGGTGCGGGGCTTCCGTATCGAACCGGGCGAGATCGAAGCGGTCCTGGCAGAGCACGCATCGGTCGCGCGGAGCGCTGTCGTGGTGCGGGAGGACACTCCGGGTGACAAGCGGCTCACCGCGTACGTGGTGACCGCCGCCGGTGAAGCGGCGCAGGCTGATCTGCTGCGTCGGCACGTGGCGGACCGGCTGCCGGACTACATGGTGCCTTCCGCGTTCGTCACCCTCGATGCGCTGCCGTTGACGCCGAACGGCAAGCTGGACCGCAACGCCCTGCCGGCTCCCGAATACACCTCGGACGGGTCCGGACGGGCACCGCGGACGGCGAGGGAGGAGATCCTGTGCGGTCTGTTCGCCGAGATCCTGGGCGTGGAGTCGGTGTCGATCGACGACGGTTTCTTCGACCTCGGCGGGCACTCGCTGCTGGCGACGCGGCTGGTGAGCCGGATCCGGACCGTTCTCGGGGTCGAGGTGAGCATCCGGTCCCTGTTCGAGGCCCCGACCGTCGCCGGGCTGGTGGACCGGCTCGACGAGGGTGATGTCTCGGACCCGTTCGACCCCCTCTTCCCTCTGCGTCGACAGGGCTCGGACAGCCCCCTCTTCTGCGTGCACCCCGTGGCGGGCTTGAGCTGGTGCTATGCCGGCCTGCTCAAGGAGCTGCCGGCAGACCTGCCGATCTACGGCCTGCAGTCCCGAGGCGTGGGCTCCGGGGAACCCGCCGCCACGGTCGAGGAGATGGCCGCCGGGTACGTGCAGATCATCCGCTCCGTCCAGCCAGCTGGGCCGTACCGCCTTCTGGGGTGGTCCTTCGGAGGGCTCGTCGCGCATGCAGTGGCCGAGGAGCTCCAGAGGCAGCAGCAGGAGGTCGGTCTCCTCGCGGTCGTCGACGCCTATCCGCCGTCGTCGCAGGCGTCCGACGTGGAGGACGACCGGCAGAGCCTCATCAGAGCCCTCGCCGAGGCCGCCGGTCTCCCCTTCCCGGACGACGAGGCCGTGGGCGACGACGCCGAGGGGGTCTCGCACCTGCTCGAAGCCTACGCAGCCGACCAGATGGGTGAGGTGGCACGGAGCCTCGACATCGACGTCGATCAGGCAGCTGGCCTGATCGACGTAATCGAGAACAACCGCAGGCTCGCCCGGTCCCTGACACCGGGTGTTGTGGAAGGAGACCTCCTCTTCTTCCGCGCGGGTGTCGACAACCCCATGCCGATGACCGGTCATGAGGTGTGGACTCCCCATGTCACAGGCGGAGTTGACGAACACGTGATTGAATGTGATCACGTCGGCATGATGCAACCCGAGCCGCTCAAGCACATCGGCCGGGTACTCCGGGACCGGTTGAGGCCCGGAAGCGGGCCGGTCGACGACCTCTGACCTGCCGCAAGGGACAGGGCGTGGACGCGCGCGCCGCGTGTGCGCCCTGCCCCCGTACGGCCTGCCCCTCCCGCCGAGCGCGTCCACACCCGGTGCCACCCCCTTGCCACTGCCGCACGCATGTGGGGCGCAGACCTGACATCAGGAGTGCCTTTGTCCTTTCTTCTTCTCGTAAATGCTGTCTCGTCATTCAAGAGAACTGGAGTTTCCATGACGTCTCCCCAGGTCAACACAGTCGTCGACGACTTCGAGCTGGACTACGTCGAGATGTACGTCCGCGATGTGGACGAGCAGGTCGCTCTGTGGCGTGACTCCTACGGGTTCGTGGAGGTCGCGGCCGGAGGTTCCCCGGAGCAGGGTTTCCGGGCCACGGTGATGAGCCAGGGCGCGATGAGGCTCGTCCTGACGGAGGCGACGACGGAACAGCATCCCGCTTTCGACTACGTGTCCGCCCACGGTGACGGCATCGCCGACATCGCTCTTCGCACGGGTGATGTGCGCAAGGCGTTCCGCCAGGCCGTCGACAACGGCGCGCAGTCCCTGGCCGAACCCGTGGAGCACGCGGGAGACGACGTCGCGATCAGCGCGACCGTCTCCGGATTCGGCGACGTCGTGCACACCCTGGTACAGCGGCGTCCGGGCCAGAAGGCTGGACTGCCCGCCGGATTCCGCTGGCTCCCCGGCGTCGGGGAGCCGAGTCACACCGCGGCCGCAGACGGGCTGCGCCTCCTGGAGATCGACCACTTCGCCGTGTGCGCGAACGTCGGCGAGCTGGACGCGATAGTGGAGCTGTACGAGAAGTCGTTCGGGTTCGACGAGATCTTCGCGGAACGGATCGTCGTCGGCGCTCAAGCGATGCTGTCCAAGGTAGTGCAGAGCAAGTCGGGCGAGGTGACCTTCACGATCCTCCAGCCCGACCCCGAGGCGGACCCCGGTCAGATAGACGAGTTCCTCAAGAACCACGTCGGGTCGGGTGTGCAGCACGTTGCCTTCGCCGCGGACGACGTGGTGCGGTCCGTCGGGGCTCTGGCCGGCCGCGGTGTGGAGTTCCTGACCACGCCCGACGCGTACTACAGCCTCCTCGAGCAGCGCATCTCACTGAGCAAGCACTCCCTGGAGAGCCTGCACGAGCTGAACGTCCTCGTCGACGAGGACCACGCCGGGCAGTTGTTCCAGATATTCGCGCGCTCAACCCACCCGCGGAGCACCCTCTTCTTCGAGGTGATCGAGAGGTGCGGCGCCGAGACCTTCGGCAGCTCCAACATCAAGGCCCTGTATGAGGCGGTGGAGATGGAGCGCCTCGCGAACCAGAGCAAGTCCCTGTGACGGGCGCCGTGCGGGCCACCGGGCCGTGGGACGTCGCCCGCGTGCACTGCTGGGAGGACATGGCCCAGGCAGCACGGGAAGTCCTGCCCGCGGACGTGTGGGACTTCGTCTCTGGTGGCAGTGGCGGCGAGGTCACACTGGCCGCCAACCGTGCGGCACTGCGGCGGATCGCCCTCGTACCGCGCGTCCTTCGCGACGTGGCGCACTGCGACCCGCGGACATCGCTCTTCGGGGTGCCGCACGCCATGCCGGTGGCCGTCGCCCCGATCGCGTACCACAAGCTGGTCCACCCGGAAGGCGAACTGGCGGCCGCGCGGGCCGCCAAGGCGGCGGGAGTGCCCTTCACCGCCAGCACCCTGAGCAGCTGCACGATCGAGGAGATCACCGGGATCGGCGGCACCGTCTGGTTCCAGTTGTACTGGTTGCGCGACCGGAAGAAGACCTTCGAGCTGGTCGAACGCGCGGAGGCCGCGGGGTGCGCGGCGCTGATGCCGACCGTCGACGTGCCCTGGATGGGACGTCGGCTGCGGGACATCCGTAACCGGTTCACACTGCCCCCGGGGGTGGAGGCCTCCAACCTGACGTGGGGATCGGGCTCCGAGGCCCATCGGGCGCCGGCGTCCGGATCCGCGCTGGCCTCCCACACCGGATCGGCTTTCAGTCCCTCCCTGACCTGGGCGGACATCGAGAAACTGCGGCGCCGCACGAGGTTGCCGATCGTTCTCAAAGGGGTGCTCGCACCGGAAGATGCGAGACGCGCCGTCGATGTCGGCGCGGACGGCATCGTCGTGTCCAACCACGGCGGCCGGCAGCTGGACGGCGCGGTCACCGGGGTCGACGTCCTCGCGGAGATCGCCGCGGAGGCCGGCGGTGGTTGCCGGGTCCTGCTGGACAGCGGCATCCGCAGCGGCACCGACGTACTGCGCGCCCTCGCGCTGGGAGCAGACGGCGTCCTCGTGGGGCGCCCGGTGCTGTGGGGGCTTGCCGCGGCGGGGGAGCGGGGCGTTGGCCGCGTCCTGGACCTGCTGGCGGAGGAACTGCGTGACGCCCTCGGCCTCGCGGGATGCGACGGAGTGAAGACCGCCAGGGAGATCCGGACGGTACTGCGGGCCGGCTAGCCAGGGCGCTCCGGCGGACGCGTGACGACGGTCGGCACGTGCGACCCGTGCCGGCCGCGGGACGACCCGGCGTCCGTGGCGGCCGGGACGACGGATCACCGGACCGATGCGTCTGCGGAGGACGTGCCGGTGCCGGCCCTAAGAAAGGAAACGCGGAATGGAGAAACGGGTGAGCCGCCACTACACGGTGTTCTGTCCGTTGTGCGGACAGCGCGGTCAGGACGACGGCATGACACTGTCGTGCAGCCGCGATCACGGGCCGGCGCTGCTCCGGTCCGACTACGAGGTGAAGGAGTTCACGCCGCGGCCCGATACCGAGGGGCTGTTCCGCTACCGGGACTGGCTCCCGGTCACCAGGACGTTCCCGACGACGGCTCGTACGGCCGTGTTCCAGAGCGAGGAACTCTCCGTCCAGCTCGGCCTGCCGAACCTCTGGATCGCCTTCAACGGATACTGGCCGGAGCGCGGCGCGTTCCTCGAGACGGCGACGTTCAAGGAGCTGGAGGCGTGGGCGGTCCTGGGGCGTCTGCCGTCGGATCCGCCGGTGCTCGTCGTGGCTTCGGCCGGCAACACCGCTGCGGCCTTCGCCTCGATCTGCTCCCGCCACCGGCGGCCGTGCCTCCTGATCGTGCCCCGTCGCGGTCTGGACAGGATGAGGTTCCGGGCACCGCTGGACCCGGCGGTGAGGCTCGTGGTGCTGGACGGCGCCGACTACTCCGACGCGATAGCCCTCGCCGAGTCGGTGGCCGCGCTCCCCGGCTTCCAGGCCGAGGGCGGAGTGCGCAACATCGGCCGGCGCGACGGACTCGCGACGGTCCTGTACGCGGCCGTGGAAGCCATGGGCCGGATGCCCGGGGTCTACGTCCAGGCCGTCGGCAGCGGAGCCGGCGCCATCGCCGTCCACGAGGCGGCGACCAGACTCCTCGGCACAGGGCGCCACGGTACGGAGCTGCCGCGGCTCCTGCTCTGCCAGAACGCGTCGTTCGCTCCGCTCGCCGACTCCTGGAAGTCCGGCACGCGACAGCTCACCCCGTGCGGCGCCGACGACGCGCGGGCCGCGACGAGGACCGTCTTCGCGGACGAGCTGACCAACCGCTTCCCCCCGTACGCCGTCCGCTGCGGCGTCTACGACGTGCTCACCGAGAGCTCCGGCGACGTGCTGACCGTCGAGCAGGACGCCGCGGAGTACGAAAGGGACGTCTTCGGGAAGGCCGAGTCCATCGACATCGAGCCGGCCTCCGCGGTGGCGCTCGCCGGGCTCCGCAAGGCGGTCCTCGACGGCCGGATTCCCGAACGGGAGCACATCCTGCTGAACATCACGGGCGGGGGCCGGGCGCGCCTCGCACGGGACCACTCCCTGCACGAAGCGGAGCCGACCCTGGTGGCCGACCTGCGGAACGGCACGGCGGAAGACCTCGTGGCACGGATCGCTGGTCTGTTCCCCGACCGGACCCGATAGACCGAACGCATGGACGTCATGCGTCGCGCCGGCACGCGCGCGCCCCGACGTCAGCCCTCGCCGAACTCCGTCTCCTGCGGAGCGCCGGCGTTGCGCACCGACAGCCGCCACCCGGACGGCTCCTCGCTCAGCACGTGCCAGTGGCAGTTCGACAGACCGGCCAGCGACATCCAATCTGCCGGATCCATGCCGAGAACACGGCCGGCGGTCGCCCGGATGGTGCCGCCGTGGCTCACGACGACCAGCACCCCGCGGTCCGGGAGCCGCTCGGCATGGCGCTCCACGACGGCGGTCGCCCGCTCGGCCACCTCGGTGTCCAGCTCGCCTCCCCCGCGACGCACGGGCTCACCCCTCCTCCAGGCCTCGTACTCCTCGCCGTACGCGGCCACGATCTCGTCCTGGGTGAGTCCCTGCCACCGGCCGGTGTACGCCTCGCGGAGCCCCGCCTCGGGGGTGGCCGCCAGGCGGGTCAGCGCGGCCAGCGGGCGCGCGGTGGTGACGGCCCGCTTCAGATCGGAGGTGACGACGGCATCGGGGGAGAGGGCCGTCAGCACGCGCGCGGCGCGCCGTGCCTGCGCCATGCCCTCCGCGTTCAGTTCGATGTCGGTGGTCCCCTGAAAACGCTGTTCCCGGTTCCAGACGGTCTGACCGTGACGCCACAGCACGATCCTGCGGCCCCGTGAGCTTGCGGCAACCATGTTCCTCGACATTCCTTGCACGTGGGGCCCGACTGCGAGGGCCGGTGACGGCGGGAGCCGAGCCACGGCCCGGCGTGCGGCGGTCCGGCACCCGCCGGCGCGGGCGGCTCCCCGGACGGGTGAGCCGCCCGCGCGCGGGCGGATGCGTCAGCTCTGGGCCGGGGCCGCCTTCCCGACTGAAGCGTCCGAGAAGCGGCTGACCTTGTCGAGCACGTCCGCGTCGTACAGCCGCAGCGCCTGCTGGAGCGCGAACTCGGCCATGTAGGAACGGAACTGGTCGACCGGCTCCTCGGCCAGGTTGAGCATGCGCCGGTTCGCGAGGACGGCGGTGCCGCGAAGCCGCTCCGCGCTTTCGGCCACAGCCGTGTCCAGCGCGGTCGGCTCCAGCACCTCGTCGACGATAAACCGGGCCGCCGGCTCGCTCGCGTGCACGCGCCGTCCCTCCAGGATGACCTGCCGGGCCAGCCGGGGCCCGACCGAACGCGTCAGCCGGAAATTGGCCACGCCCGGGATGATGCCCTCCTGCGCGGCGGGCAGACTCACATAGGCGTCCGACGCGGCGATGACGTGGTCGAAGAGCAGGAGCAACTGGGCACCGCCGCCGATGGCGAAACCGTCCACGACGGCGACCCACGGCTTGTCGACGGTGGACCGGCGCCAGTCCGCCGCCCCTTCCGGCCTCACACCCCGGATCAGCTTGTGCAGGTAGCCCAGTTCGCGCCGCAGCAGGAAGTCCACGAGCGAGATGCCGCCGCCGTGCAGGGCCTTGAGGTTGATGCCGGCGCTGAAGACCCGCCGACCACGGTAGCGGGGATGCGACATGACGCCGCCCCGCAGCACGCCGACCTCGGTGCCCGGGTCCAGGAGGACCAGATCGACAGCCGTCTCCATGTCGTCGACCTGCTGGTCGTCCTCCGCGTTCAGGGAGTCCTCGCGACACATGGTCAGATGGGTGACCGCGCCGCGGCGTTCCACCGTCACGGACCGCAACTGGACCGTGCCGGTGCGAGTGAACTCCGGCAGCAGCGCGAGGGCGGCGGGAGTGGGCTGCAACATCGCGTCGAGCAGGTGCGCCCCCGCCGTGGGTGAGCGCAGCACACGGCTGAAGAAGATGCCCTGGTCGATCTCGTGGCCCTCTTTGTGCGCCTGGGCCCGGGTGCGTTCGGTAGCCAGCTGCTCCGCGGTCGGCACGAGTCCAGGAAAGCGCACCGCGGCCTCCCGGACCAGCTCGGCGAGCCGCAGGTGGCGGGACCGGTGGTCCGTGAGCTCGTCGTAGACCGCCTCCGCGTGTGTGTCCATGAACGCCGCACGCAGTGCCCTGGCGGCGTCGACCGCCGCGGCGGCCTCGGCGCGCTGTTCCGGGGACCGGTCCGCCGGCTCGCCGAGGTCGGCGAGCAGGGCCGAGGTGGTCTCGGCCACGCGTGCCAGCGCCAGCCGGGCCGAGTCCGGATCGGCTGGCACGGCCAAGCTCTTGACGTGTGGTCGGGCCGAGACGTGGTCGACGTTCACGCGGCCGCCTCGGACGCGGCCGCCTGCAGCAACGCCCGGTCGCATGCCGCGAGATGGGCGCCGAGTGCCTCTTCGAAGCTGGTCGTCGAGGCGTCGAAGAGCAGCTGGCGCCGGATGGCCAGCTCGGATCCCCGCACGGAGGGGGTCGTTGCGACGGTGGTCGCCAGTACCGCCTCGACGTCGTCCGCCAGGACGTCGACCAACTGGAGGGCCACGGCCTCCTGCGCGCCGATGGCGGTGCCGAAGAGGACGGCGCGGCGGACCGCGGCGGCACCGGCGTGGGACCTGCCGAGCCGGTACAGCGTCATGCCCGGCCAGGTCGCCCCGTTCCTGACCGGCATCACCAGGCTCACGGCGTCGTCGGCGATGCGGCGGTCCGCGCACAGGAGGAGGTCGAGTGCGAGACCGCCGCACGGCCCCTCGGCCGTCGCGAAGGTCGCCACCGGCAGGCGTTCGAGCCGGCGCAGCGCCCGCTCCCACTTGCTCACCAGGGAGAGCGTCACCTCCTCGACCGGCGAGGCCGCGGGGGCGCCCGAGAGCCGGAGCGTCAGGTGGGCGGCGGTGCGCCCGTCCTCGGCAGCGTCACAGGCCGCGTTGACGGCGGCGACGGCGGCGGCGGACAAGGGCAGGCGGCCGTCGACGGTCAGCGTCGCGGTGGCGGCGTCGTAAGCCGCGGAGGTCGTGCCTGAATCGGTCATGGTTTCCTTCACCTGCTCCTCATTCACCATTGGACGAGCGCCGTCTCGATGGTGGAGCCCGGCCCCATCGTCATCAGGACGCCGTACTCGCCGGGTGTGATCGCGTCTTCGCCGAGCAGCCGCTCGTAGGAGAACAGGAACGAACCGCTGGAGAGATTGCCGTAGTCGCGCAGTACCCCGGTCGTGTGCCGCAGGTCGTGGCGCGTGAGACCCAGGTTGATCCGTACCGCGTCGATGACCTTCTTGCCGCCGGAGTGCACCAGCCAGTGGCCGATGTCGGAGCGGCGCAGGCCGGCCGGGGCCAGCAGACGGTCGACCACCTGCTCCGCGTGCGCACCCACGACGTACGGCACCTGCGGGTCCAGGTAGAAGCTGAACTTGCCCTGCGTGTCATCCCAGTCGTACCGCATGGCGTCGATCGCTTCGGTGATGAGGTGGCTGGAGAAGCCCAGGATCCGCGGACCGTGGAACCCGCCGCGTGCGCCGACGGGCGGCGGGGGCTGCGACGGATCGGCGACCAGGGCGACGGCGGCGGCGCCGTCCCCGAAGAGGCTGTTGACGACGGCGGTCCGCATCGTTTCGTCGATGACGTAGGCGGCGGAACAGGCCTCCACGCACAGCATGACGGCCACCCGGCCCGGATGTGCGGTGGCCCAACCTGCCGTGGCCTGCAGGGCGTTGAGGCCGGCGTTGCAGCCCATGCCCACGACGTCCACCCGGCTCGTCTGTGGTCGCAGCCCCAGGGAGCGGATCAGCAGGGCGCTCAGACCGGGAGTCAGGAAGCCGGTCGTGGTCGTCACGCACAAGTAGTCGACATCGTCCAGGTCGATGCCCGTGTCGGCCAGGCACTTGCGGATTGCCCTGGACCCCATGTCGAGGGCGAGCTTCCTGTGCTTGTCGAGGAGTTCACCCTGGGCCTCGGAACGGAGGGCGCCGTGCAGGTCGCGCGGAGGCAGGGAGAGGAAGCGTCTTTCGATGGCGCTGTTGAGGAAGACGGACCGGACCTTGGGGTCCGATATCTCGAACAGGTCGAGGATTTCCTGCTGGGTGTACGACGTCCCCGTCACGGCCGTCGCGACGCCCGCGATGCGCGGGGCGGTCAGTGCCGGGCCGGGGAAGGGTATCGAGGGCTCGAGGAGTTCGGCGTACCGGGGGTTCATCGTGGCGGTCATCGGAAGGTCCACCCCCACATACGCGGCTTGCTGCGGATCAGTGACTGTGCGTTCAGCAACGTGTCGGTTTCCTTGTGGGCTGCGACGGGTCATGGGCAGCGGTCTCATCCCGGATGAAACGTGCCAGGCGCCCGATCCCGTCGGATATCTCGGACTGGGTCAGGTAGCTGATGGACAGACGGATGCTGTTGGCTCCGCCGCCCTGGGGATAGAAGTAGGACATGGGCGTCCAGATGACGCCGAACTCCTCCGCCGAACGTTCCAGTGCGGCGTTGTCCGCGCGGAACGGGACGTCCACGGTCAGGAAGAAACCACCGGTGGGCCGGTTCCAGCGCACGCCGAGTGCCGTGCGCTCGTTCTCCGGAAAGGCCTCGTCCAGTTCCCGTAGGACGGCCTGCATCGCGTCGCCGTAGTAGCGGGAGGTCTCGACGTTGATGTCGGCGGTCCGGCCGTCGGCCGCCAGCAGCATCCCGCCCACGGCGGCCTGGCCGAGCGTGGACGTGTTCACCGTTACCATGCTCTTGATCTTGGTGATCTCGTCCACCAGCAGACCCGTGTTGCCGTCCCGGTCGACGACGACCTGGTCCGCGATGGCGAAGCCCACTCGCGCACCCGGGAAGAGCGTCTTGGAGTAAGAGCCGAGGTGGACGACGCGGCGGTCACGGTCGAGGGACTTGAGCGTGGGAACCTGGTGGCCGGGACTGACCATCCGGTACGGGCTGTCCTCCAGCAGGAGGAAGTCCTCTCGGGCGGCGAGGTCGAGCAGCCCTCTGCGCGCTTCTACGGAGAGGGTCACACCGGACGGATTCGAATGGTCGGGGACCACGTAGAGCGCCCGCGGCCGACGTCCCTGGGCCCGCACGGCCCAGATGGAGGCCTCCACGTCATCGCAGTGCAGCCCGTCGGCCCGCTCCTCCACGGGAGTGACGTCGATGTCGAGAAGCCGTGCCGCGCCGGTGATGCCCACGTAGCAGGGGCTCGCCACCAGGAGCACGTCGTCCCGGCTCGCCATGAGGGCGCGCAGCGTCAGGAGCATGGCTTCCTGGCACCCGACGGTGACGACGATGGCCTCGGGCGGCACGTCGATGTCCTCGTCCTTGCGGAGCGAGTCGGCGATCAGCTCCCGGATCTGCCCGTTGGTCGGTCCGTACTGGAAGACCGCGTCACGGATCTCGGCCGGCGAGTACCCGGTCTTCGCCAGGTGGTCCAGGTAGCTGCGGATGTGCTCGAAGATCTCTTCCGTGTCGAAGAATCCGTCGTAGGGGCGGCCGGGGGCGAAGGAGACCGCCTCCGGGTAGTGGTGCGTGATCCCGTTGAGGAAGTTCATCGTGTCGAGAACCGGATCGGAGACGCTGGCGTGCAGCTCCTCCTTTAACAGATGGTTGGCTGCCACGTAGGCACCTCCCGCAGGCAGGCCATGGATCGGCCGCCCGCCTATGATCTCGTAGGAACAAGATTTTTTGGCAGGCTACCAGCAGGTCATCCGGTGGCATAGGTCTTCTGATCATGGTGGAGCGCCGACCGTGCCGATCACCTCCCATCGGCCCGCTCCCCCAGGACGGCTGCCGTGGGCTGTCCCCAACCTCTCTATCCGAGGTCGCACTTGCGATCATCGAGCTCTTCGGACTGCACTTCGAGCAAGTCGGCAGCCGTTCAAGATCCGCGCGCACGTCGGCTCGGCGGCTTGGATCCGACCCCGGGCGAACAGGGTGAAGGACTGCGGACTTAGCAATTGTCAAGATTTGTGGTTCGGGTGACGCGTGGTCAGGCAGCGACGGCCACCGTGCGCTCGGTCAGGACACCGTTCTCGGACTTGGCGCCTGTGCGGACCGGGGCGGCGAGGTGGGCTGCGGTGACCGCGCGCCAGCGGTCCTGGGCGGACTCGGCCAGCTTGAACGCCATTGTGGGGCTGCGGATGGGCTGCCCTCGCTGCGGGTGACCTTGGTGCGGAGCTTCAGCCGGTGTTCGATCTTGTTCCAGCGTGTCCTGAATGCAGAGGGGAGCTCGTTGTAGGGCCTGCCGAGGATTCGGAGAGTCGCGGGCCCGGTGCGGTCGGACGCCGCCCACTTCCCCGGGGTGTGGGTTCCTCCGGTGCGGGTCGCGATCAGCACCTTGCCATTCCGGCTCAGCCGGATACGGGACGCCGAGAGCCGCCTGCCCTGCCGTCCCCAGATCCGTAAAGGTCACGACGTCCGCCGCCGCGAGCGACAGCAGAGGTGCGAAGAACTCCTCGATCGCGGGAGGGCACCGATGCCGTCCGGGTCTCAGCGCCCCATCCCGGACGTCCACGGTGCCGAGCACCATGGCGGGTTCCCCGTACTGATCCCAAAGGCCCCAGCGGTGGGGCGAGTACGACTGGCTCAGTTGCTCCTCGTCCGCGGCTCGCGCGAGGTCCAGTTCGTCCGTGCAGAAGCGCCGCACACGGTCCATCCCGTGGGCCAGCCATGCCGGGTGTCTCCGCATGGTGCTGAAGGGCCGCTAGCAGTACCTCGCTGCGGCGGACCGACCGCCGACACATGGCGATGTCCCACGCGTTCTGTTCCGCGTCCGCCGCGATCGCCGCGTACATCGAGTGGTAGCGGATGTAGCGGGTCACCGTCGACACCCCGGGAACCAACCGGTCCACGGCGCGTATCACCGGGCCCTCCACCGCCAAGGGACACCGCCCGGACCGCACGCCCCATCCCTCGAGTGCCCATGCCGGCCACGGACATCGGCTGTCACTTGCCACCCCTTGTAGGCTGCCGGAGTGTTGCATCGGCAGGAGCTACCTGACCCTGCCTCAGGGTAGGTGCTGATTTCGGACGAGAGGCCAGCACGGTCGACTGGATTCTGGAAGTTGCCAGGACGCGCCCGATCCAGCTTGGCGGATTCAACCGGTCGTGGCAACACGGGCTTGCACTGATCGTAGATGATCGTCGAGGGCTTCGGCGGGTGTCTTCCAGCCCAGGGTCTTGCGCGTACGGGAGTTGAGGACGGTGGCGATGGCGGTCAGTTCGTCGCCGTTCCACCGTGACAGGTCGGTGTCCTTGGGGAAGTACTGACGTAGCAGCCCGTTGGTGTTTCTCGTTCGTGGCGCGTTGCCAGGGAGAGTGCGGGTCAGCGAAGAAGATCGGCAGTCCGGTCTCGACGGTGAGTTGGGCATGAGCGGAGAGCTCCTTGCCGTGGTCCCAAGTCAGGGATCGGCGGAGCTGCTTAGACAGCGTGGCCATCGTAATGGCCAGGGCGTCCTTCATAGCCACGGCGTCGTAGCCGGCCAGCGTAGGCCCATTCTTCGTACGCGAGATCGTGCCATAGCCCTCGGCCCGTGGCAGGTGGACCAACATCGTGTAGCGGGTGGTGCATTCGACGAGCGTGCCGATCGCCGATCGGTTCAGCCCGATGATCAGGTCCCCTTCCCAATGACCGGGAACAGCACGGGCGGCGGCTTCGGCGGGACGCTGACTGATCATCACCTCCGGGGTGACGTGGCCGCCCGGCTTCTTGCGGGTCCTTGCGCGCGGAACACGCAGAGCACGGCCCGTGCGTAGGCAGGCCACGAGCTCACGCTTCAGAGCGCCGTGGCCCTCGATGTAGAGGGCCTGGTAGATCGTTTCGTGGCTGATGCGCATGGATTCGTCCTCGGGAAAATCGATCTTCAGCCGGGCTGAGATCTGTTCCGGGCTCCATCCGTTCGCCCACCGGCGATCGTTGCGATGCGGCTTGTTGCGCCCCTTCCACTCGGGAACCTGCAGCCCGGGAAGAACCGTGCCGTCCGGCGTGCGGATCACGCCCAGCAGCCGGTCCTGGACATACTCCCGCAGCCGGTGGTTCGTGGCCAACTTCGCCTCCTTTGGTCGTTGTGCCACCAGGTCGGCCTTCCACTGTGCGACGGAGGCCCGGTACTCGAGTCTGCCGCCGCGGGTGGCTGCATTGCGGCGCAGTTCCCTCGAGATCGTCGACGGCGACCGGCCCAGGCGCCCGGCTATTTCCCGTACTCCGGCACCCTGCACTCGCAGCAGAGCGATCTCCTCTCGCTCGGCGAACGAAACGTAGCGACCCGAGACAGCAAGATCGATCTGCGATCCTGCCAGCATGCCGGAACCACTGCGTTCCGACCGCCGGTGCGTAGCTCCGACGGCGACCGTCGCATCCTCGCTGGTCAGACCCTTGGCGATCCTGCCCCAGAACAGCCGCTCGATCTCGCGCCGAGTTGAGGGTCGCCCCGGCGACTTCATCGGTGCCCGACCCGTCAGCTCCGTCATCCAACCCGCTGGTCGTCCCACAACACATTTCTCTGGTCAGGAGTGTTGCCACGACTGGTTGAACCCGGGCTCGCTGCCGCGGTCCAAGTGCGCGATTCTCCGGCTCGTGTTACTCGTGCGAGGTGCAGACAGAGCAGCGACATGGCAGTTGCTCGACGGCTACTTCAGGGGGCATAAGTACATCCCAGAAATTATTGCATGTGCATATGCCCGGGGGGTGATCTTGCGGCCCACGGGAACCTCAACATCAATTGGCCCTGTTGCGCCTGGTCAAGGGATCTCGTGAACGTCCCACCAGCAGAGACCCCAGTTGATCTGGGGTCTTTCTGTTTCTCCGGCTGTGGCGTGACCAACCACATGACCAACAGCCGAGCGAATCCCCAGGTCAGACCAGGGATGACAGGCCGAGCCTGTTGGCTCCGGAAGCGGCGAGCTTCCGTGCTCCGTTCTTACGTGAGTGCCCGTACCGGGCCCATCGCGTAGCCCGGCGAGTGGTGCCGGACGTTGGCGGAGACCTCGACGGGGTTCTCCCCGGCCTCCAGATCGTTCGTGACCTTGCTGTGCCTCCAGTCGTGAATCCGGAAGTCGTCCGGCAGGTGCAGCCGGTTCCGGAGAGTGCGCCACCGGGCTGAGACCTTCTCGGGGTCCTGGGGCCCTCCTGCTTCGCCCCGGTAGAGCTTGAAGCCGTCGCGGGCGAACACCAGGTCATGCTCCGTCCACGCGGAGCCGAGCCGTTCGCGCTCGGCGTCCTGGCGCTCCTTCTGCCACTTGAGGACGTTCATCACGGCCTGGTCCACGTAGATGACGGTGTTGGCGTCGCCGTCGTTGATGAGCTTGCGAAGCCGGTAGGTGTTGCCCCCCTGTCGATGTGGTCGGCCGCCATCGGTGGCACGATCGAGGTGTCCTGCCGTGGCTCCGCCCGGCCCGTGCTGCTGTGGTCGGCCCTCGTGGCCGGAACGGGCAGGGGTATGGGAACCGCGCCGCGGGCCGCGCTTCACGTCCTGGACGCTTCCCTGGGCCGCTTCCTGGCCACGCACACCACCTCCGGGATCACCTCCGGGGCGAGCATGGTCAACCACCTGTGGAGCAGCAAGAGGCCACGGCAGAGACCGAACACGGCAGGGATGTACGGGCATTGGTGGTCGAAGAGGAGTGGTCGGAAGTGCTCCACAGCGTCAAGCGGGACGCGTCGTTCACGACCAAACTCCGGGCCGCATGGGATGGCGCCACGCTCCGGAACACCACCAAGGAAGAGGCGCAGGAAGTCCGCGACTCGGCCATGGTGCTGCACTGCCACGTCACGCCCTCCGACTGGTCCAAGTACGTGGGTGGGTGAGTCGGAGGCGGCCGGAGGCTCGTACAACCGCATCCTGCCGTTCCTGCTTGGGTCGGTATCGATGTTGGATGACGATCGGGTGAGCCTGCCCAAGGTGGACGGCCGGGACCTCTCCGACGCGTATGCGTGGACGAGATGCTGTCGGCCGCGTTCACGCGGGTTCGCCGCTCGGTCCCGGACGCCGTCCGGATCACCAAGGGAGCGACCACACCGAAGGCGAAGCGGCAGGCCCTCAGTCTCGCGGACAAGGCTGGGGCCCGGATCGAACTGCACGGTGGTCGGGCCACGTCATCCCAGGTGCTCCCGTACGTGGGAGCGTCGGCGGCAGAGGTGAAGGAACTGCCTGAAATCGTCGTCACGGTGGAGCGGTCGGGGAGGACTGGCCGCCCGGCCGCCGTTTTCACACTCCGCGGTGGCGGTTCCCATCACGCAGCTGCGCAGCCGGCCAGCGCGGAGCGTGACCAGAGCGGCAGCGATTCCGGTAGCTCTGTGTCGCGGCCAGCCAACTCTCAGCGTGACCAGAACCGGGCCACGGTCGTGCAGATGGACGCCTACCGTCCGGCACCCGCGCAGGCCCCGGCGGCTGCTCCGGAACCGAAGCGTGCGGAACCGCTCGCCGCCACCCCGTTCCGCGCCTTGCTCTAGCCGCTCGAACAAACCAAAGAACGCCCCTGCCATTCACGGCAGGGGCGTACGTTTGTTGGTCAGCGTCGCAGAGGCTCAGTCGTCCTTGGGCGGAATGACGAATCCTCGCATCGGTCCTGACCCCGGTTTCTCCTCCGGGAACTTGGCGGCCACGGCTGCGAGCGCCTCAGCGGTCATGTCCCGGCGCGTGGCTGGGTCGGCCGTGTCGAACACGCGCCAAGGCCCTGCCGTATTCTCCGGGTCCTCCGGTGCGACCACACCGGGGATTCCCAACTTCCTCAGCACGGCTTCAACTTGACGGGCCTGCTCAGCGTTCACACTTCCGCCTTCCGTCTGCTCGTGGCCAGCCTAGCTACCGCTACCGCCTGAGCAGTGCGAAGCGCACTTGCCCGGATTGATCGGGCCGCAACCGCCGGGCTTGGGTGTGTGGGAGCAGTTCGCCGCCACCGCCACCAGGGCTTTGGTCGGGCCTGTCCACAGTTCGTTGTCCACGGTGTGCCCGGCCTGTTCGATGATGGCCACCGTACGTGTGAGCGCGTGTTCGTCGTGCCGCTCGGCGTCGGGGCGCTCGGGCCAGTGGTGCACGAACCGCCCCAGGCGCTTGCACAGCTTCTCGTACAGGTTCGTATGCAGGATCAGCGCGTGCCACCCCTCGTCCACCACATTCGAGGGCGTGATCTTGACGGTCGGGAACTGTGCTGCGGCGTCCATGAACTTGAGCGCTTCCACCACGATCCGCTCGGCCGTAGCGTGCCCCATGCCGGGGTTGTTGTCGATGACGGTGGCGACGACACCCCCGAACGCGGCAGGGGTGAGTAATGCGCGTACATCGTGCATGTGCGTTCCTCCCTGTTGTGGCACTTCATAGCCCACCCCGGTAGCCCGACTCGCCAAAGTTTCCGCTGCCGGGGTGGGATGGCCCGGTGGTCTGTCACGGGGGCGACGGACGCACCGGAGCCTTCTCAACCCGTTGTACGGAATCCGGCGAGACCAGCCACTCAGCGCCTCCGGACTCAGGCCACAGAAACGCTGTCGGGCGCTTCCGGCGGTCCTGCGGCAGGTCGGCGGGATCCTCGAAGTCCGCGATCATGTCGCGCAGAACTCCGACCCTGCCCCATGCGTCCGTGACGAGGGCCCCGATGTCTCGGGCTGTGACCATCAGTGGCCCTCCGGATGCCGCCGGAGGAATACGTTGCAGTCCGACACCGTGGTCATGTCGCCAACGACCCGCGCACGATCTCGCGCGTTGGCGAGTTCTGCACACCCGGCGCAGCCCGGCACGGGTGTGGGTTCCGGGTCCGCAGTCAGCGGAAGCTCTACCGGCCCACTCGGATAGGTTCTCGGCTCACTCATGCCGACACCCCTTCGAGCGTGCACGCCGCGAACTCCCCAGCCCTTTCAACCGCTTTCATCCTGCTCGCCATGCTGGCCTCCCGATCGATTCCACGTCGATGTGGTGACCGTAGGAAGCAGGGAGGATCGTGCTCCACAAACTTGCATGAGTTTGCACGCCAATTCACTTGGCTCATGACGGTATTGACGCTTTCTTCCCTGTTCAAAGATGCTGGTGCTAGCCCGAGCAAGTACCTAGACCAGGGAGCCTGCCATGGTCGTAGAGTTCGTTGGGATCGACCCCGACACCGACCGGGACCACTGCCCCACGGTGTGGGCGGACGCGGGAAGCACAGGAGATCTTGTTGCAGGGGTGGAAGCCGACCCCTGAGACTCAGGCGGACTGCGAGGTGACCAGCCCCGCGAACGGCTCAGTACCCGAGACCGAGGCCATCGTCAGGATTCCGGCCAGGATGATTCCGGTGATCAGGGAGGCGTGCGATGCCGTCGAGCGTGCCCAGCTTCGCTGAGCTGCTTGGCCAGTGCGGGCGGTCCGCCGTTCACCTGGAGTTGCGCGACTCCTACGCCGCCACGGACCGGTTCGAGGCGTGGAAGCGCGGGGAGCGGATCAACTGGGAGGACCGTGAGTCCTGGTGGCATCCCTACGATCAGCTGATCGCTGACACCGTCGCCAGGGGCGTGGTGATCCGAAGGGCGCGAGTAGTCTCCGAGCCGGTGTCGGAGTACATCCGTTGGGAGCACTACGTCACGCACGCCAATGTCACGGCAGGGGAGCAGGTCCGCTGGCTGCCCCGGCGGCGAGCCACGACCATCCCCCTTCCGGGAAATGACTTCTGGCTGTTCGATGACACTCTTCTCCGGGTGCACCACTTCTCGGGTGACGGTGCGGTGGTGGAGGACGAGATCACGGCCGATCCGGAGGCAGTGAAGCTGTGCTCCGCCGCCTTTGAAGCGGTCTGGGAGCGAGCGATCCCGCACCACCAGTACAAGGTCTGACGAAAGCCAGCTCCATGCCTCCGCACCCCTCCTCACGTGTTCAGAAGGCCCGCGAAGCCCTGGCCGGCCGACTACGCGAGATCCGAAAGGACGCGGGGATCAGTGGGCGGGAGCTGGCCGTCAGGTGCGGTTGGTCGGAATCGAAGTCGTCCCGGATCGAGAACGCCAAGACGCCTCCGTCCGATGCGGATATCAGGGCGTGGTGCCGGGCCTGCGATGCCGAGGGCCAGGCTCCGGATCTGGTGGCGACCAACCGGCAGTCCGCGGAAGCGCATGTGGAGTGGAAGCGACTCCAGCGGACCGGCCTCCGGCGACTCCAGGAGAGCACCGGCGACCTCTACCAACAAACCAAGACCTTTCGCGTCTACGTGTCCGACGTGATCCCTGGCTTCCTTCAGACTGCGGGGTACGCCACCGCCCTGCTGACCTCCATCGCGGATTTCCGAGGAACACCGGACGACGTGAGCGACGCCGCGGCGGCCCGCATGCGGCGTAACGAGGTGCTGTACAACGGTGGGCACCGGTTCTCATTCGTGTTGGAAGAGGCGGTGTTGCGCTATCGCCTGTGCAGCGCTGAAACCATGGCAGCCCAGCTGGGCCACCTGCTCGGCATCATGGACCTTCCGAACGTCGCCGTGGGCATCGTCCCGTTTTCGGAGCTACGGACGGTGTGGCCCATGCCGACCTTCACGATCTTCGACACCAAACGGGTCCATGCAGACACCCTCGATGCTGCCTCCACGCTCACACAGCCCAGCCAGGTCGAGCTGTACACCCGAGCTTTCGAGCGACTCTCACAGGGGGGTGTGAGGGGGGCAGCGGCACGCTCGCTCATCGCCGACGCGGTGGCGTCTCTGACCTGAGCTGAGCGGCTGGCAACGTGACCAGCCCATGACCAACAGCGGTCCGAAACAGCCTGAAACAGGGGGTACGCATGACCAATCCAGTCCAGTCCGTCAAGAATGGGCACTCCGGGGCATGTTTTCCCAGTTTAGCTAACTAATGAGCTGGTGCCCGAGTGGAGAGTTCAAGTCCCCCCTCGGACACCAGCAGAGACCCCAGTTGATCCGGGGTCTTTCTGTTTTCCCGGGCTGTGGCGCGACCAACCACGTGACCTCTCAGATCCTCACCTCGTAGCTCACCGGGTCGGGTGGGCGAACACCGGTGAGGGCTTCCGCGCGGGCGACGAGCCGGGGCGCGAGGTCGGGGTACCAGCCACGGGCCACGGCTTGCAGCATCGGGGACGAGGGACACCTTCAGGTACGAGTTCAGAGGCACCGACGATGCCTTCGCCCCGCTTCCTGCCCGCGTTCCTCTTCGCCGTCCGGCTCACCCGTAGCCACCGGACCCCGGCTCGGCGACCGAGGGTGACACCGAGGAAGCCTGCTCGCGGAGGTGAGGACGACATCGAGGCCAGGACACGGGCCAGCGGCTGCGGCCGACAGGCCGGGGCGGATGACGGAGAACGCCGAGAGGGCGCCCGGGAAGACTGGCCCCGAGCTGGAGACTCCCCAGGCAGTGCCGTCCGGCCCGAGCCGGTGGCCTGACGGGGCGCCACGCCTGTCGGGACAACACGCCTGTCGGGACAGCCGCCCCTACCGTGAGCAGGTGAGGATGGCGGACCTCAGCGATAGTCCTCCGGATGGGACTGCATCCACGTGTTGACCCGGTCGCGCGTGCTCAGCAGAAGCTTCTGGTGTCGCTTGAGGTTCGGGAAGGAGAAATCGCCGCCGAAGGACTCCTGCATCGAGTGGATCTCGGAGACGGGAGTGGCGAAGTGGCTCGGGGTCTTCGGGCCGGCCTTCATCGAGACGTACAGGTCGTCGAGGTTGTCCACCACCCGGTTGAGGAAGTACTCGCAGTTCCCCGGGGTCGTGCAGCCGTCGTTGTACGTGGCCTGGAGCACGGCGAAGGAGTCACGGACCGCCGGGACGTCCGCTCCCGGTGCGGCGTCCGTGGTCGGGTAGCCCGACGTGGCGGACGGGCTCGGAACGGGCGAGGAAGGGGCGGCGGCCGGGGACGAAGCGGACGAGGACGCGGTCCCCGTGGCGGCGGGCGGGGCCGACGCGTCGTCGTGCCCGGACGAGCAGGCCGTCAGGGCGATCGCCGCCAGCAGTATCGGCGCCGTACGACGCACGGCTCGGTTCGGATGCACTGGCCCGGTCCCCCCAGGTGATCGACTTCTCGTACGCACTGCCTAACAGGCCGGGCAGTTCCTTGTCCACTGTCCTCCGGGCCGGACCGGAGTGCCGCCGAAATTCGCTGTCCGGTGTTCGGGCGGGTCTCTAGACTCGTCGACAACTCGCGTGCCCCACCTGGCCGGTGGCGGCGCGCACACCGTGACCAGTGAGGGGAGACCAGCCGTGCGCGTCCGTGCCGCTGCTGCCATGCTCCCCCTGTCCCGGTTCGACGTGATCCTCGTGTCCCCGTTCGTCCGGCGCCCGCTGCGCGGCCGGTGCCGGATGTCCGTGCCGAGGATCTGATTCACCGCTGCTACGGGTGGCCGGCCGCCATGTGGGGCGGCCTTGTCCGGGGTGTCCTCGTGCGGGAAATCGCGCTGCCCTTTTCCGGATCATCTCGAAAGGCCCTGGGCCGTGCGCACCTCCGTCAATCCCCTTGCCTCTATCCGCAACCTCGGCATCCTCGCCCATGTCGACGCCGGCAAGACCACCGTGACCGAACGGATCCTGTACGCCACCGGCGTGACGCACAAGCGGGGCGAGGTGTACGACGGTACGACCGTGACCGACTTCGATCCGCAGGAGCGTGAGCGCGGGATCACCATCTTCGCGGCGGCCGTGAGCTGCGCCTGGGACGGGCACCGGATCAACCTGATCGACACCCCCGGGCACGTCGACTTCGCCGACGAGGTGGAGCGGTCGCTGCGGGTGCTCGACGGGGCGGTGGCCGTGTTCGACGCCGTCGCGGGCGTGGAGCCGCAGAGCGAGTCGGTGTGGCGGCAGGCGGACCGGCACGGAGTGCCGAGGATCGCGTTCGTCAACAAGATGGACCGGGCCGGGGCCGATCTCGACGCCGCCGTGGCCTCCGTACGGGAGCGGCTGCACCCCGCCCCGCTGGTCGTGCAGTCACCCATCGGGGCGGAGGGCGGCTTCCGGGGCGTCGTCGATCTCGTGCGGATGCGTGCCCTGATGTGGAACGGGGGCCATGACGAGGGTCGTGATGGTCTCGCCGTCGTGCCCGTGCCCGTGCCCGTGCCCGTGCCCGAGGAGTGCCGTGCCGAGGCCGCCGTCCGTCGCCGCGTCCTCGAAGAGGCCGTGGCCGAACGCCACCCCGCCGCCCTGGAGGAGTTCTGCGAGCGCGGGTCGCTCACCACGGCCACCCTGGTCTCCGCGCTGCGCGACCTGACCCGTACCGGAGACGGAGTCGTCGTGCTGTGCGGGTCCGCCTACCGGAACCGGGGGATCGAGCCGTTGCTCGACGCCGTCGTGGCGTACCTGCCCTCCCCGCTCGACGTACCGGCCGTGCGGGGCACCCGCGACGGCCGGTACGACAGCCGGGACCACGGCCGGGACGGCACCCGGCAGGAGGAGCGGGCCGCTGACCCGGCTGCCCCGTTCGCCGCGCTCGCCTTCAAGGTGAACGCCACCGCCACGGGACGGCTGACCTATGTGCGGGTGTACTCGGGAACGATCGAGAAGGGAGCCACCGTGTGGGACGCGACCGCACGCCGTACCGAGCGCGTCGGACGGATCCTGCGCGTGCAGGCCGACCGGCAGGCGCCCCTCGACCGCGCGCTCGCCGGCGACATCGTCGCCGTGGTCGGACTCAAGTCGGTCCGGGCCGGGGCGACCCTGTGCGATCCCGGTGCCCCGCTCGTCCTGGAACCGCCCGGTGTCGCCGAGCCGGTCGTCTCCGTCGCCGTCGAGGCCCGCAGGAGCACCGACTCCGGCCCGCTGGCGTCGGCGCTCGCCCGGCTCGTCGAGGAGGACCCGTCCCTCGCCGTGCGCACCGACGGCGAGACCGGGCAGACGGTGCTGTCGGGAATGGGCGAACTCCACCTGGAGGTCGCCGTCGAGGCACTCCGGCGGACGCACGGCATCGACGTCACCGTCGGGCGGCCCCGCGTGGCCCTGCGCGAGACCGTCGTCCACGGGGTGAGCGGGGTGCTGTACCGGCACGTCAAACAGGACGGCGGCGCCGGGCAGTTCGCACAGGTGACGCTCGACGTCGAACCCGTCGACAAGGTCGACAAGGTCGACAAGGAGGGCTTCGCCTTCCGGTCGGGCGTCGTCGGCGGCCGGGTGCCCCGCGAGTACGTCCGCGCGGTGGAGGCCGGGTGCCGGGACGCCCTGGCCGAGGGGCCGCTCGGCGGCCATCCCGTCATGGGACTGCGCGTCACGCTGACCGACGGGACGACCCACCCCAAGGATTCCTCGGAGACGGCCTTCCGTACGGCCGGGCGGCTCGGTCTGCGCGAGGCGCTGCGCCGGTGCGCGCTGCGTCTGCTGGAGCCGGTCGTCGAGGTGACGGTGACCGTTCCCGAGGACGCCGTCGGCGGCGTGCTCGGTGACCTGGCCGCACGGCGCGGCCGGGTCTCGGGGCAGACCGGCCGCGCGGGTACGGCGGTGGTCACCGCCACCGTTCCGCTGGCCGGGCTGTTCGGCTATGCCACCCGGCTGCGCAGCCGCACCCAGGGGCGGGGCACCTTCACCACCCGGCCCGCGGGCTACGCCCCCGTCCCGGGCACCGCGACGAACGGCAAGGCCGCGACGGGTGGCAACGCCCCGGCGGGCGGCAATGCCCCGGCGGGCGGCAATGCTCCGGCGGGCGGTACGGCTCCGGCGGGCTACGGCAACACCCCGGCCACGGCCGGATAGCCGACAGGGCAGCGGCCGCCCCACGGCCGGACAGCCGACAGAGCAGCGGCCGCCCCACGGCCGGACAGCCGACAGGACGGCAGCCGCCCCAGGGCCGGCCGGGCCGGTCGAACGCCGATCGGCCCGGCCGGTGGCCCGTCGGCCCGGCCGGTGGCCCGTCGGCCCGGCCGGTGGCCCGGCTGGTGGCCCGTCGGCCCGGCCGGGCGCCACCCGGGCCGGGCGGTCCCCCTGCCCTCCGCGCAGGGGGACCGCCCCCGCCCAGCCCCTCAACCCTCAAGCTTCGCCCCCACCCTCCCCTTCCCCCGCCATATCCCTTGACGAACCTCCCCCCGAAGGTTTAACTCACGTCCTAAATTAAGCCATGAGGAGGCACCGCACGTCTTCGGAAGTCGAACACGCTTGACCCCTCGCCGAGTTCGGCCCGCCGAGTCCTCCTCACGGTCCTCGACGCCGGAAAGGGACACCAGCAGCCATGCGCAGCATCCGAGCGGCGGCCATAGGCGCCGTCACCCTGTCTCTCGCCCTCGGCGCCTCGGCCTGCGGGGGCGGTTCGCCTACGGGCGGCGGGTCGGACGACTCGCCCGAGTCGCTCACGTACTGGGCCTCCAACCAGGGCGCCGGCGTCGAGGTCGACAAGAAGGTCCTCCAGCCCGAACTCGACAAGTTCGAGAAGCAGACCGGCATCAAGGTGAAACTGGAGGTCGTGCCCTGGCCGGACCTGCTGAACCGGATCCTGACCGCGGCCACCTCCGGGCAGGGACCCGACGTCCTCAACATCGGCAACACCTGGAGCGCCTCCCTCCAGGCGACCGGCGCGCTGCTGCCGTGGGACGCGGCGAACTTCGCGAAGATCGGCGGCAAGGACCGCTTCGTCGCCGCCGCCCTCGGCTCGACCGGGGTGCCGGGCAAGGACCCGGCGGCCGTACCGCTGTACTCACTGGCGTACGCCCTCTACTACAACAAGCAGATCTTCGCCGACGCCGGGATCGCGGGGCCGCCCGCCACCTGGGACGAACTGGTCGCCGACGGGAAGAAGATCCAGGCCAAGGGCAAGCAGGTGCTCGGCGCCGAGGGCGCCAACGTCTCCGAGAACATCCACCACGTCTTCGTCTTCGCCAAGCAGCACGGCGCCGACTTCTTCACCGCCGAGGGCAAGCCCGACTTCGCCAACCCCGTCGCGGTCGCGGCGGTCGAGCAGTACGTCGACCTGATGGCCAAGGACAAGGTCATCCCGCCCGGCAACGCCGAGTACGCGCAGAACCAGTCGGTGAGCGACTTCGCCAAGGGCCGCACCGCGATGCTGCTGTGGCAGACGGCCTCCGCCAACCTGAAGTCGCAGGGCATGAACGAGGACGCGTACGGCGTCGCCCCCGTGCCCGTGCGGTCCGGCACCCCGGGCGGCGGCACCCAGGTGGACTCGATGGTCGCCGGCATCAACCTCGCCGTCTTCAAGGACACCCACAACCTCGACGGCGCCACGCAGTTCGTGAAGTTCATGACCGGCGACGAGGAGCAGAAGATCCTCAACAAGGCGTACAGCTCCATCCCGCCGGTCAAGTCGGCCCAGTCGGACCCCGCCTTCACCACCCGGGACAACGCCGTCCTGAAGAACACCCTCGTCACCAGCGCCGCCCCGCTGCCCCAGGTGGCCGCCGAGTCGCAGTTCGAGACGACCGTCGGCACGGCCGTCAAGGAACTGTTCGCCGACGCCGCGGCCGGCCGCGCGGTGACCGCCGACGCGGTGAAGGCCAAGCTCCTCAAGGCCCAGCAGCAGATGCCCGCCAAGTGAGCATGGACGAGATGACCACCACCTCCCCGGTGAAGGCGGCCACACCGGCCGCGCCCACGAACCCGCCCGGTGCGGCGGCGCCCGGCCGGCTCCGCCGCGCCACCCTGCCCTACCTGCTGCTCCTGCCGGCCCTGCTCCTCGAACTCCTGGTCCATCTGGTGCCGATGGTGATCGGCATCGTCATGAGCTTCAAGGAACTGACCCAGTCCTACATCCGCGACTGGGGCACGGCCCCCTGGGCGGGCCTCGGCAACTACCACGTGTCCGTGGACTTCGACGCCCCCGTCGGCGAGGCCCTGCTGCACTCCTTCCTCGTCACCGTCGCCTTCACCCTGCTCTCGGTCGGCCTGTGCTGGCTGACCGGGACCGCGGCCGCCGTCTTCATGCAAGACGCCTTCCGCGGCCGCGGCCTGCTGCGCGCGCTGTTCCTGGTGCCGTACGCGCTGCCCGTCTACGCGGCCGTCATCACCTGGGTGTTCATGTTCCAGCGCGACAACGGCCTGGTGAACCACGTCCTGCACGACCAGTTGCACCTCACCGGCGAGCGGTCCTTCTGGCTGATCGGAGACAACAGCTTCGTCGCGCTGCTGACGGTGTCGGTGTGGAAGGGCTGGCCGTTCGCCTTCCTCATCGTGATGGCCGGACTGCAGAACATCCCGCGCGAGCTGTACGAGGCCGCCGCGCTGGACGGCGCCGGCCTGTGGCAGCGACTGCGCCGCATCACCCTGCCGTCGCTGCGCCCGGTCAACCAAGTACTGGTCCTGGTGCTGTTCCTGTGGACGTTCAACGACTTCAACACGCCGTACGTCCTGTTCGGGCGGGCCGCGCCGGAGGCCGCCGACCTCGTCTCCGTCCACATCTACCAGGCGTCCTTCGTCAGCTGGGACTTCGGCACGGGCTCGGCCATGTCCGTGCTGCTGCTCCTGTTCCTGCTGGCCGTCACCGGCGGCTACCTGATCCTCACCTCCCGCGGACGACGGAGGACCTCCGATGCCTAGGGTCTTTCGTTTGGATCATGCCGGATCAGGGAGCGGGGTCCGGCGCCGTGCATGGCAAGGCGGAGGAGGGCGTCATGGCGGAGCCACGGCAACCGACGACAACGCGGCGAGGCGCGGCGCCAGGGCCCGCGAGCCCCGCATGATCCAAACGAGAGGCCCCAGACCGCCCGCCTCCCCCACCGCGCCGCCGCGCTCCTTCCTGTGGTCCCGGCGGATCTTCCTCACCCTGCTCACCGGCTTCGTCCTGCTGCCGGTGTACGTGATGCTCTCCAGCTCGCTCAAGCCGCTCGCGGACGTCACCGGCACGTTCCGCTGGCTGCCCGGCGACGTGACCTTCCGCCCGTACCTCGACATCTGGTCGACCGTCCCGCTCGCCCGCTACTTCGTGAACTCGCTGATCGTGGCGGGCACGGCGACGGTCTGCTCGGTGGTGATCGCCGTCTTCGCGGCGTACGCGGTCAGCCGCTACACCTTCCGGGGCAGGCGCGTCTTCACCGTCACCGTGCTCTCCACCCAGATGTTCCCCGGCATCCTCTTCCTGCTGCCGCTGTTCCTCCTCTACGTCAACATCGGCAACGCCACCGGCATCGCGCTGTTCGGCTCGCGCGGCGGACTGATCCTCACCTACCTCACCTTCTCGCTGCCGTTCTCGATCTGGATGCTGATCGGGTACTTCGACTCGGTGCCGCGCGACCTCGACGAGGCGGCGCTGGTGGACGGCTGCGGGCCGCTCGGCGCGCTGCTGCGGGTCGTCGTCCCGGCCGCCGTCCCCGGCATCGTCGCCGTCGCCGTCTACGCCTTCATGACCGCCTGGGGCGAGGTGCTCTTCGCGTCCGTCATGACCAACGACACCACCCGCACCCTCGCCGTGGGCCTCCAGGGCTACTCCACGCAGAACAACGTCTACTGGAACCAGATCATGGCCGCCTCGCTGGTCGTCAGCGTCCCGGTGGTGGCCGGCTTCCTGCTGCTGCAGCGCTACCTCGTCGCCGGACTGACCGCGGGAGCCGTGAAGTGACCGACCCCGCCCGCTCGGAAAGGACCCCCGTGACCATCGACCTCGCCGCGCTCCCGCACGACTTCCTGTGGGGCACGGCCACCTCGGCGTACCAGATCGAGGGCGCCGTCGCCGAGGACGGCCGGTCGCCGTCCATCTGGGACACGTTCTCGCACACGCCCGGGAAGACCGACAACGGCGACCACGGCGACACCGCCTGCGACCACTACCACCGCTGGCGCGAGGACATCGGCCTGATGCGGCGGCTGGGCACCGACGCCTACCGGCTGTCCATCGCCTGGCCGCGCGTCATACCCGGCGGCGACGGCCCGGTCAACCGCAAGGGCCTCGCCTTCTACGACGAACTGGTCGACGGCCTGCTGGCGGCGGGCATCACCCCCTCCGTCACGCTCTACCACTGGGACCTGCCGCAGATCCTCCAGGACCGGGGCGGCTGGCCCGAGCGGGCCACCGCCGAACGCCTCGCCGCCTACGCCTCGGTCGTCGCCGACCGCCTCGGTGACCGCGTCACGCACTGGACCACCCTCAACGAGCCCTCCTGCTCGGCCTGGATCGGTCACCTGGAAGGCAAGATGGCCCCCGGCCTGACCGACCTCACCGCCGCCGTCCGCGCCTCCTACCACCTGCTGCTCGGCCACGGACTGGCCGTACAGGCGATCCGCTCCGCCGTGCCGGGCGCCCGGATCGGCATCGTCAACAACCTCTCCACCGTCCACCCCGCCACCGACCGCCCCGAGGACCACGCCGCCGCCCGCCGCCACGACGGCCACGTCAACCGCTGGTGGCTGGACCCGGTGCACGGCCGCGGCTTCCCCGCCGACATGCGCGAGGTGTACGGCGTCGAGCTGCCCGAGCGGCCGGGCGACGCGGAGGCCATCGCCGCCCCGCTGGACTGGCTCGGCCTCAACTACTACTTCCCGGCCACGGTCACCGACGACCCCGAAGGACCGGCCCCCCACGCCCGCGCGGTACGCCGCCCCGGCGTGCCGCGCACCGGCATGGACTGGGAGATCGACGCGAGCGGCATCGAGACCCTGCTGCTGCGCCTCACCGACGAGTACGGCGCCCGCAAGCTCTACGTCACCGAGAACGGCTCCTCGTTCCCGGACACCGTCCGCCCCGACGGCACGGTCGAGGACCCCGAGCGCCGGGACTACCTGGAACGCCACCTCGCCGCCTGCGCCTCCGCCGCCCGCAAGGGCGCCCCGCTGGCCGGCTACTTCGCCTGGTCGCTGCTGGACAACTTCGAGTGGGCGTACGGCTACGACAAGCGCTTCGGCCTCGTCCACGTCGACTACGCCACCCAGACCCGCACCATCAAGGGCAGCGGCCACCGGTACGCGGAGATCGTCCGCGCGCACCGGGAGCGGGGGAGGAGGGCCGCCTAGGCCGGGCGTCCGGGCAGGGGCGTCACGGGACGAGGGGCCGGCCGCGCGGGAGGCGGCCGGTCCCTCTTCGTGTCCTTCGTCCGGCGCGGTGGCGGTCAGGACAGCGCGGTCCGCCGCAGCCACCGCACGTCCCGCCCGAACGACCACGCCAGCAGGACCAGCGCCAGCAGCACCACGGCCAGGGCCGCCGGGCGGGGCAGCAGGCCGGTGCCCGCCAGGAGCAGCAGGACGCCCTGGAGCGCGGCCACCGTCTTGCGGGCCGTGCTCGGCGGCAGCGGCGCGCGCAGCCACGGCAGGAGGTGGGCGGCGGCGACGAAGGCGTACCGCATGCCGCCGATCAGCAGCACCCACGGGCCGAGCCCGGCCGCCACGTACACGCTGAGCACCAGGATCAGGAACGCGTCGACCTCCATGTCGAAACGCGCGCCCAGCGGCGTGGCCATGCCGGTGCGGCGGGCCACCTTCCCGTCGACGCAGTCCAGTACCAGCGCCACCGCCGTCAGCCCGGCCAGGACCGCCACCGGCGGCGACCCCTCGAAGGAGTCCGCGACCAGCGCCGTCACCCCGCCGACGAGCGCGGCCCGGCCCAGGGTGACCCGGTTGGCGGCGCCGAAGGCGCGCGGCCGCGACCGGGCGAGGGCCCGGGAGAGCACCGCCCAGGTGCCCACCGCGCACGCGAGGCCCGCCGCCCAGCCCGCCGGACCCATGCCGACCGCCGTGCCGAGCAGCGCCAGCAGCAGGAGCTGCGCCCCCGCCCCCACCGCCGGCTCCTGCTGGACGAACCGCGCCTCGTACGTGTCGTTCAGGGCCACCGCACACCCTCCGGCCGAGTGACAGAGTCGATCGACGCCGCGTACGTTGTGCGCGGCCCGTGCACCCGTCGGTACGGGCCCACCGCCTTGACCGTTCAGGAGGCCCCGCCATGGACAGCCCGGCCCGCGCCTTCTGGCTCGGCTCGCCCGGACACGGCGAGCTGCGCGAGGTGACCCTGCCCGGCCCGGCACCCGGCGAGGTCGTGGTGCGCACCCTGTACTCCGGGATCAGCCGGGGCACGGAGACCCTGGTGTTCCAGGGGCGGGTGCCGGTCAGCCAGTACGACGTGATGCGGGCGCCGTTCCAGGAGGGCGGCTTCCCGGGGCCGGTGAAGTACGGCTACCTCAACGTGGGCGTGGTGGAGCAGGGCCCGGACGGCCTGGCCGGGCGGACCGTCTTCTGCCTGTACCCGCACCAGAGCCGTTACGTCGTCCCCGCCGCCGCCGTCACCCCGGTGCCGTCCGCCGTGCCCGCCGGGCGGGCCGTCCTGGCCGGCACCGTGGAGACCGCGGTGAACGCGCTGTGGGACGCCGCGCCGCTGATCGGGGACCGGATCGCCGTCGTCGGGGCGGGCATGGTGGGCTGCTCGGTGGCCGCGCTCCTCGCCCGGTTCCCGGGCGTGCGCGTCGAGCTGGTCGACACCGACCCCGGGCGGGCCGAGGTCGCCGGGGCGCTCGGCGTCGGTTTCGCCACGCCCGAGGAGGCGCTCGGCGGCTGCGACCTCGTCGTGCACGCCAGCGCCACCGAGCAGGGCCTCACCCGCGCGCTCGGACTGCTCACCGCCGAGGGCACCGTCCTCGAACTGAGCTGGTACGGCGACCGCAAGGTCTCCCTCCCGCTCGGCGAGGACTTCCACTCCCGCAGGCTGGTCATCCGCGGCAGCCAGGTCGGCACCGTCTCCCCGGCCCGCCGCGGCGGCCGTACGTACGGCGACCGGCTCGCCCTCGCGCTCGACCTGCTCGCCGACCCGGCGCTGGACGCCCTGATCACGGGGGAGTGCGCGTTCGAGGAACTGCCCGCCGTCATGCCGAAGCTCGCCTCGGGCGAGATCCCGGCCCTGTGCCACCGGGTCCGCTATCCGGCGGCGACGAGTGGCCCGGTGGGCGGTCGCTGAACGACGGGAGACGAGTGACCCGGTGGGCGGTCGCTGAACGACGGGAAGCGCGGGGCCGTACTACGCGGAGCCGTACTACACGGCACCCCGCCGGTACCGGCCGGGGACCGGCGTGCCGCACCTGGAGGGTCGTCCGTTGTTCAGCATCACCGTCCGTGATCACATCATGATCGCCCACAGTTTCCACGGCGAGGTGTTCGGGCCCGCGCAGCGGCTGCACGGAGCCACGTTCCTGGTGGACGCCACCTTCCGGCGCGAAGAGCTGGACGAGGACGACATCGTCGTCGACATCGGACTCGCCACCCGGGAACTGGGCGCGGTGCTCAGCGAGTTGAACTACCGCAACCTCGACAACGAACCCGACTTCGCCGGACGCAACACCTCCACCGAGTTCCTGGCCGAGGTCATCGCCGACCGGCTCGCCGCACGCGTCCACCGGGGCGCCCTGGGCGAGGGCGCCCGGGGACTGGCCGGACTCACCGTGACCCTGCACGAGTCCCATGTGGCCTGGGCGAGTTACGAGCGTGCGCTGTGACCGGCACGACCACGGACCGGACCGGCCCCCGCACCCGCGCGCCCGGCCGGTACCCGCCCCCGAGCGTCCCCGGGATCATCCCCATGTCCCTGCGCACCGCGCACTTCGTCGTGCCGGGCGGCATCGACGACCCGGCCACCCCCAGCGGCGGCAACGCCTACGACCGCCGGATCACCCTCGACCTGCCCGGCTTCGGCTGGCGGGTCCGGCAGCACCCGGTGCACGGCACCTGGCCCCGGCCCGGGGAACGGGCCCGCGCGGAACTCGCCCGGACCCTGCGCGGGCTCCCGGACGGCGCGGTCGTCCTGCTGGACGGACTCGTCGCCTGCGGGGTCCCCGAGATCGTCGTCCCCGAGACCCGACGGCTGCGGCCGGCCGTCCTCGTCCACCTGCCGCTCGGCGACGAGACCGGAACCGGCACCGCCGCGGCCGCCGCGCTGGACGCCCGGGAACGCGAGGTGCTGCGCGCGGTGCCCGCCGTCGTCGCCACCAGCGACTGGGCCGTACGCCGTCTCGTCGCCCACCACGGCCTCGACCCCGGCCGCGTGCACGCCGCCCCGCCCGGCGCGGACATCGCCCCCCTCGCCCCCGGCACCGACGGCGTCTCGCGGCTGCTGTGCGTGGCCGCGGTGACCCCGCGCAAGGGGCAGCACCGGCTGGTCGAGGCCCTGGCCACGGTCACCGACCTGCCCTGGGAGTGCGAGTGCGTCGGCGCCCTCACCCCGGACCCCGCCTACACCGCCCGCCTGCGGGACCTGATCGGCCGGCACGGCCTGGCGGACCGCGTCCGCCTCACCGGACCGCGCGGCGGCGCCGGCCTCGACACCCGCTACGCCTGCGCCGACCTGACGGTCCTCGCCTCCTCCGCGGAGACGTACGGCATGGCCGTCACCGAGGCGCTCGCGCGCGGCATCCCCGTGCTGGCCACAGATGTGGGCGGGGTGCCCGAGGCGGTCGGCCGCGCCCCCGGCGGCGGGGTGCCCGGCATCCTCGTACCGCCAGAGGACCCCGCGGCCCTCGCCACCGCACTGCGCGACTGGCTCGGCGAGCCCGAGGCGCGCCGCCGCCTGAAGGCGGCCGCCCGGGCGCGCCGCGCCGCCCTCGCCGGCTGGGCGACCACCGCGCGGGCCCTGGCGGGCGTCCTGGACCGGCTGCCGGGGGAACCCCGGAGGGCGGCATGAACGAGCACACCCGCGATCAGGCCCTTCCTGGCGCCGGCCCCGCTTCCCCCCTTGAGGAACGGGCCACCGTACGCCTCCGGGCCGGGGGCTCCACGCAGCCGCCCCCGCCCCCGTCCCCGAAGGAGGCGACGCGGCCGCCCCGTTACGCCCCCGAGTGGCTGCGGCTGCGGGAGCCGGCCGACGCGCGGGCGCGGTCCGTGGCGGCGGTCGGCGCGCTGCGCGAGCGGCTGGCGCGGACACCGGCTCCGTACGGCGGGCTCGTCGTGCACGATCTCGGGTGCGGCACCGGCTCCATGGGCCGCTGGCTCGCGCCCCGCCTGGACGGCGGCCAGCACTGGGTCCTGCACGACCGCGACCCCCACCTGCTGCGCCTCGCGGCCGGCACCGCCGCGCACCGCGCCGCCGACGGCGCGCCGGTCACCGTGCGGACCCGGCGGGACGAGGTGGCCGGGCTGACCGCGCAGGCCCTGGCCGGGGCGTCGCTGGTGACGGCGTCGGCGCTGCTCGACGTGCTCACCCGCGAGGAGACCGACGCCCTCGCCGCCGCCTGCGCCGCCGCGAACTGCCCGGCCCTGCTGACGCTTTCGGTGGTCGGCCGGGTCGGTCTCACCCCGGCCGACCCGCTGGACACCGAGATCACCGAGGCGTTCGACGCGCACCAGCGCCGCGCCGGACTGCTCGGCCCGGACGCGGTCACGGCGGCCGGGGAGGCGTTCGCCGCGCACGGAGCCGGTGTGCGCGTGTACCCGAGTCCCTGGCGGCTCGGCCCCGGCCCGCGTGAGCTGACCGCCCAGTGGCTGCGCGGCTGGGTCGGCGCGGCCGTCGCACAGCGCCCCGCGCTGCGACCGCGCGCCGACCGCTACCTCGCCGCACGCCTGGAAGCCTGCGCGGCGGGGGAGTTGCGGGTGGTCGTGCACCACGCCGACCTGCTGGCGCTGCCCCCGGCGCCGGGCGGTGGCGCATGAGCGTACCGGCGAGTGTGCCGATGAGCGCGCCGACGGCGGACGTACGGCCGCGGTGGCCGGACGCGACCCCGCGCCCGTCCACACCGCCGCCGTCCCCTGCCGGTACCCGCACCCGCCGCGCCACCGGCGGCCGCGCACTCACGGCCCTGCGCCGCCGCGCCGGACCCCTCGGCGGTCTCGCGGTCCTCGGTGTGCTGATGTGGCGGCTGGGCACCGGGGCACTCCTGGACGGCCTGCGCCGCGTCGACGCGCCCACGCTGGCCGTGACGCTCGGGGTGGGGGCGGTCACCACCGTGTTCAGCGCCTGGCGCTGGCAGTCGGCGGCCCGCGCGCTTCACGTCCGGCTGCCGCTCGGGACGGCCGTGGCCGACTACTACCGTGCGCTGTTCCTGAACGCGGTCCTGCCCGGCGGCGTCCTGGGCGACGCGCACCGGGCGGTACGGCACGGGCGCGGCGCCGGGGACCTCGGCCGCGCCGTACGGGCCGTCGTCCTGGAACGGGCCGCCGGGCAACTCGCCCTCGCCGTCACCGGCGCCGCCGTCCTGCTGACCCTGCCGTCCCCGGTCCGCACCCAGGCCCGGCACCTCGCGCCGCCGGCCGCCCTCGCGGCCATGGGCGTACTGGCCGTGCTGCTCGCCCTGCGCGGGACCGGCAACCGGACCCGCGCGGGCAGCGGTGCCGACCCGGGGCCCGGGGGCGGGCCTGGCCGCCTCGCCGGTGAGGCGCGCGACGTGCTGCTCTCCCGCCGCCACGGGCCGAAAGTGGCGCTCTCCTCCGCGGTCGTGCTGGCCGGGCATCTCGTGATGTTCGTGGTCGCGGCGCGGGTCGCCGGGGTGAGGGCCCCGGTGGCGGTGCTGCTGCCGCTGGCGGTTCTCGCGCTGGCCGCCATGGGACTGCCGCTGAACGTGGGCGGGTTCGGCCCCCGGGAGGGCGTCGCCGCCTGGTCGTTCGCGGCCGCCGGGCTCGGCGCGGGCGACGGCGTGGCCGTGGCCGTGGTGTACGGGGTGCTCGGCTGCGCGGCGAGCCTGCCGGGCGCCCTCGTCCTGCTCGCCGGCCGGGCCGCCCCCGCGCCCAGGGGCCTTGTGCCCGGCGCCCCCGCCTCCGCAGCCCCCGCGCCCGAGGGCTACGCGTCCGGCGGCTACGCGTCCGAGGTGAGCAGTGAGAAATACGGCGCGAAGGACGCCGTGAGGCTCGCCAGCAATTCCTTCCCCTTTTCCGCGCTGCCCAGGGAAGGACGGCCGATGACGCCCGATTCGGTATAGGCGGACATTCCGGTGGTGAGCAGTTGCCGGCGGTCGTCCGCCACCACATCGGCTTTCTCGTACCCGGCCCGGACCATTTCCGGATGGGCGTGCAGAAGAACGGAGGTCTCGATCTCCCCCGCGTGCATGTCGGTCAGCAGCGAGGTGCGCACCCCGGCCCGTACGCGGGCCGTCTCCCAGTCCTCGGCGGCCGGGAAGAGCGCCATGCGCTCACCGCGCGCGGACGCCTCCTGGACCACGTGGGACAGCACGTAGTTGCCGCCGTGGCCGTTGACGACGACCAGCGCCTCCACCCCGGAGCGGCGCAGCGAGTCCGCGATGTCCCGCACCACCGCGTGCAGGGTCACCGAGGAGATGCTGACGGTGCCCGGCCAGGCGGCGTGCTCGTGCGAGCAGGAGACCGTCACCGGCGGCAGCGACCGCACCGGGTACACGGCGGCGATCTCCCGGGCGAGGGCGCACGCGACCAGGGTGTCGGTCGCCAGCGGGAGGAAGGGGCCGTGCTGCTCGTGACTGCCCACCGGCAGGACGGCGACCCGGCGTGAACGGCCGGCCTCCCGATTCCGTATGTCCTCCGTGGTGTCCGCCGGCACCGGGCAGCGCGCCGCCGGCCGTGAAGGTGAACCCGTCATTGTTTTTTGGCCCTTCGTCTCCGCTCAGAAAGCAGATCATGACAGAGAACCTCGGCGTATTCGGTGAGAAGTCCCCACGGCGTACGGGGGTGGAGCGCGTCGTGAATGCCCCGCTGCCCACCCGGTACGGTCCTTTCCGCGCGGTCGGCTATCTGGACCACGACCGCGGCGACGAGCACGTGGCCCTCGTCCACGGTGCCATCGGCACCGACCGGGTGCTGGTCCGGCTGCACTCGGAGTGCCTGACCGGTGACGCCTTCGGCTCCCGGCACTGCGAGTGCGGCGACCAGCTCGGCGCGGCGCTGCGCGCGGTGGTGGCCGAAGGCGGCGGTGTCGTCGTCTACGTGAGGGGCCACGAGGGCCGGGGCATCGGACTGCTCGGCAAACTGCGGGCGATGGCCCTCCAGGCGGAGGGCCTGGACACGGTCGAGGCCAACCTCGCCCTCGGACTGCCCGTCGACGCCCGGGACTACGGCGCCGCCGCCGGGGTCCTGCACGACCTGGGCGTACGTTCGGTGCGGCTGATGTCCAACAACCCGCGCAAACGCGAGGCGCTGGTACGGCACGGCGTCCGGGTCGCCGAACAGGTGCCGCTGCTGATCCCGCCGTGCGAGAACAACATCACCTACCTGCGCACCAAACGGGAGCGGCTGGACCACCACCTGCCCCACCTGGACGTGCTGGCCCACCCGTCCTGACCCGCGGCGTCCACCGGCGCGCGATCCGCCGGCGTACGCCCGGGCAGCGCGCGGGCCGCCACCGCCCCGGCCGCCGCGGTCCCGGCGAGCACCGCCAACGGCAGCCCCGCGCCCCCGCCGAGGCCGCGCAGCGCGGTCGCCGCGGCCACGCCCAGTGCCGGTCCCACGTTCATCATGGTCTGCTGGAGCCCGCCCGCCACCCCGGCGGAGGCGACGGCCGCCTCCCGTACGACGACCTGGGTCGCCGCCACCAGTACCGTGCCGAACCCGGCCCCGAGCAACGCGAAGCCGCCGCACAGGGCGAACGTGCCCGACGCCCGGGCGAGCACCAGCACACCCACCGCGAGCGCAGCCATCGCCGCCCCGGCCGTCGCGCGGGCGCCCAGGCGCCGCAGCAGCACCGGGCACACCGGTGCCGCGAGGATCATCAGCGCCGCCAGCGGCAGGCTGCGCAGGGCGCTCTGCAAGGGGTCAAGGCCCAGCGTGTCCTGGAGGACGTACGTGATGACGAACAGCGTGCCGGACAGCGCCGCCGACGCGGCGACCAGGACGGCGAGCGCCGCTCCGACGGCGGCCGAGCCGATGACGTCCGGCGGGAGCAGCGGGTCGGCGGCACGCCGCTCGTGCCGGACGAAGGCGGCCGCGGCGGCGAGGGCCGTCAGCGTGACCGTGACCGGGCCCGCCCGGCCGGGCTGCCCCGCCGTGGCCAGGGTGTGCACCGCGCAGCCGAGCGCGAGGGCGAGCAGCAGCGCGCCGGGCAGGTCGAGCCGGGGCGCGCCGGACCGGGCGCGTGCCCGGGGCGCCTCGCGCCCGGCGAGCGCGAGGGCGCCGAAGAGCACCGCCGGGCCGACGCCGAGGAAGAACACCGCCCGCCAGCCGGGCCCGGCCACCAGCGCGCCGCCCGCCACCGGTCCGGCCGCCGCCGCCAGGCCGATGGCGCTCGTCCGCACCGCCAGCGGCATCCCGAGCCGGTCGGGCGGGAAAGCGGCGCGCAGCATCCCGAGGGTGGCCGGCTGGAGCAGCGCCCCGCACGCCCCCTGGGCGACGCGCAGCGCGATCACCCAGCCGATGCCGGGTGCCACGCCGATGCCCGCGGACGCCGCCGCGAAGCCGAGCATGCCGATGGCGAACGTCCGCCGGTGCCCGTACCGGTCGCCGAGCCGCCCGGCGAACACCAGCAGGCTCGCCACCGCGACGAGGTACCCGGTGCTGGTCCACTGCACCTGCCCGTACGACGCGTCCAGGTCCCGGCGCAGCGCGGGCTGCGCGACGGTGAGCACCGTGCCGTCCAGGGCGACGATCACCGCGCCCGCGATGCTGCTCGCCAGGGTCACCGCCTGAGCGCGGTTCATCCGCGGGCCCCCGCGGACGGGCCACGGTCACCTGCGGACGAGCCGTGGTCTTCCGCGCCGAGGTGCGCGTCGAGGAGTGCGCGCAGCACGGTGCCGGGGGTGTCGGCGCCCGTGGCGAGCCGAAGGCTGCCCCAGCCCCACAGCTGGGCGATGCCGTGCAGCCCGGCCCACAGGGAACCGGCGACCGTGCGGGCGTCGGCGTCCGGGCGTACCCGCCCGACGAGGTCGACCAGAACGCCGAAGAGCGGCAGGCTGGTGTCCCGCAGCCCCAGGTGGCCGCTCTCCAGCAGGTCGTGGCGGAACATCAGCTCGTACATGCCGCGGTTGTCCAGCGCGAAGTCCAGGTAGACGCGGCTCAGTCCGGCCAGCCGGGCGCGCGGGTGCGCCGGGCCCTCGCCGGTCGCCCGCGCCACCCGCCCGGCCAGCTCGGCGAAGCCGCGGCGGGCGATGGCGGACAGCAGCTCCAGGTGGGTGGGGAAGTACCGGCGCGGCGCGCCGTGCGAGACGCCCGCCCGGCGGGCGATCTCCCGCAGGGTCAGCGCCTGCGCCCCCTCGGCGGCCACCAGCTCCACCCCGACGTCGACCAGCCGCTCGCGCAGCCCGTCCGGGCCCTTCTCCTTCTCGGACTCAATCATAGACACTGTCTACCAGTCATTCGTAGACAGTGTCTACCCGCCTTTGGGGCAGGTGAGTGATGTTCTGGGCCGACGGGAATGACGAGCCGGGCCGCCGCGGTTGACCGCGGTATGACTCAGGACACCCAGGGCCCGAGGCCCGCTCCCGTGCCGGACGCCGCCCTGCTCGCCCTGCTGGGCGAGGGCCACAGCGGGGTGCTGGTCACCCTCAAGCGCGACGGCCGACCGCAGCTGTCGAACGTCAGCCACGCCTACGACCCGGACGAGCGCGTCATCCGCGTCTCGATCACCGACGACCGCGCCAAGACCCGCAACCTGCGCCGGGACCCGCGCGCCTCCTACCACGTCACCAGCGCGGACCGCTGGGCCTACACCGTCGCCGAGGGCACCGCCGACCTGACGCCGGTCGCCGCCGACCCGCACGACGAGACCGTGGAGGAGCTGATCGGCCTGTACCGCGCCGTGCTGGGCGAGCACCCCGACTGGGACGCCTATCGCGCGGCGATGGTCCAGGACCGCCGCCTGGTGCTGCGGCTGAGGGTGGAGCGGGCGTACGGCATTCCCCAAGGTGCGAACGAGGGCTGAGCCGGACCGTTCCCCGGCAGTACGCCGGCCAGCGCGTCGCCCGCTTCCTGGCCGGCCTGGACCGGCCGGGCCCGAGCGCGCTGTTCGCCGCGATGGTGGGGCAGTGGACCGACGAGGACGAGCGGGACGGCGCCCTGGGCGGCTGCCCAGTCGCCGCCGCGACCGTCGACCGCGCCGCCGCCACTACCCGCCGGCCGGCCGCCACCGCCTTCACCAGCCGGCGCGAACCGCCGGCCGGGGCGCTGACCGGCCCGGGCGTGCCCGCCGGGCGGGCGCCGTCCCCGGCCACCTTGATGATCAGCACCCTGGCACCGGGACACCGCCCCGCGCCCGTACGTCCTGCACCCTGACGCGACGGAGGGGCCCCGGCCGATCGGCCGGGGCCCCTCCGTCACATCACGGCGCCACGCCGCTACGCGCGCGTGTTCCACTCCGCGATCACCGGCCGGCCGTGCTCGGTCGACAGCCGGCTCACCGTGCCCGTGGCGAGCTGGAACAGCCGGCCCTGCTCGGGCGGCAGGCCCAGCCGGCGGGCCGTCAGCACCCGCAGGAAGTGGCCGTGCGCCACCAGCACCACGTCCCCGTCGTCGGCGGCCAGCGCCGGCGCCACGCGGGCGAGCACCCGGTCGGCGCGCTCGCCGGCCTGCCGCGGCGACTCGCCGGGCAGGCCCTCCGGGCCCGGTGGCACCCCGTCGGACCACAGGTCCCAGCCGGGGCGGGTGCGGTGTATCTCCGCCGTGGTCACGCCCTCGTAGGCGCCGTAGTCCCACTCGTGCAGATCAGGGTCGGGCACCGCCCCGATCAGGCCCGCGAGTTCGGCGGTGCGCACCGCGCGGGCGAGCGGACTGGTCAGGACGAGGGCGCAGGTCCGCGCGGACAGGAGTGGAGCGAGTGACTTGGCCTGTTCCTCGCCGTGCTGGGTGAGGGGCAGGTCGGTGAGGCCGGTGTGCTGCCCCGACACGCTCCACTCCGTCTCGCCGTGGCGGACCAGGAGAAGGTCCCCCACGGCGGCTCAGTCCTTCTTCGCCGACTCGACGGCGTGGCCGCCGAACTGGTTGCGCAGCGCGGCGATCATCTTCATCTGCGGCGAGTCCTCCTGGCGGGAGGCGAACCGCGCGAACAGCGAGGCGGTGATCGCGGGCAGCGGCACCGCGTTGTCGATGGCCGCCTCCACGGTCCAGCGGCCCTCGCCCGAGTCCTCCGCGTAGCCGCGCAGCTTGTTCAGGTGCTCGTCCTCGTCCAGCGCGTTCACCGCGAGGTCGAGCAGCCAGGAACGGATGACGGTGCCCTCCTGCCAGGAGCGGAAGACCTCGCGGACGTTGTCCACGGAATCGACCTTCTCCAGCAGCTCCCAGCCCTCGGCGTACGCCTGCATCATCGCGTACTCGATGCCGTTGTGGACCATCTTCGCGAAGTGGCCCGCGCCGACCCGGCCCGCGTGCACATAGCCGTACGGGCCCTCCGGCTTGAGCGCGTCGAAGACCGGCTTCAGCCGGTCGACGTGCTCCGTGTCGCCGCCGACCATCAGCGCGTAGCCGTTCTTGAGGCCCCACACACCGCCGGAGACGCCCGCGTCGACGAAGCCGATGCCGCGCGCGTGCAGCTGCTTGGCGTGCTTCTCGTCGTCGTCCCAGCGGGAGTTGCCGCCGTCCACGACGAGGTCGCCGGGCTTGAGCAGGGTCGCCAGCTGGTCGATGACGTGCTGGGTGGCGGCGCCGGCCGGGACCATCACCCACACCGTGCGCGGGCCGTGCAGCTCGTCCACGAGGTCGACCATGCTGGCGACGTCGGACACTTCGGGGTTGCGGTCGTAGCCGACGACCGTGAGGCCGGCGTTGCGGAGGCGCTCCCGCATGTTGCCGCCCATCTTGCCGAGGCCGATGAGGCCCAACTGCGTCGATGCCATGTCAGTTCACTTCCTGAGTTCGCGGTAGGCGGCCACGAGGGCGGCGGTGGACGGGTCGAGACCGGGCACGTCGGCACCCTCGGTGAGGGCGGGCTCGACGCGCTTGGCCAGCACCTTGCCGAGCTCGACGCCCCACTGGTCGAAGGAGTCGATGTTCCAGACCGCGCCCTGCACGAACACCTTGTGCTCGTACAGCGCGATCAGCTGGCCGAGGACCGACGGGGTCAGCTCGGTCGCCAGGATCGTGGTCGTGGGGTGGTTGCCGTGGAAGGTGCGGTGCGGCACCTGCTCCTCGCTCACCCCTTCGGCGCGCACCTCGTCGGCGGTCTTGCCGAAGGCGAGCGCCTGCCCCTGCGCGAACAGGTTGGCCATCAGCAGGTCGTGCTGGGCCCTGAGCCCGCCGCTCAGCTCGGCCACCGGGTTGGCGAAGCCGATCAGGTCGGCGGGGATCAGCTCGGTGCCCTGGTGGATGAGCTGGTAGTAGGCGTGCTGGCCGTTGGTGCCCGGGGTGCCCCAGACCACCGGCCCGGTCTGCCACTCGACGGGCTCGCCGTCGCGCTGCACCGACTTGCCGTTGGACTCCATGTCCAGCTGCTGGAGGTAGGCGGTGAACTTCGACAGGTAGTGCGAGTACGGCAGCACCGCGTGCGTCTGCGCGTCGAAGAAGTCGCCGTACCAGATGCCCAGCAGGCCCAGCAACAGCGGGGCGTTGGCCTCGGCGGGCGCGTTGCGGAAGTGGTCGTCGACGATCCGGAAACCGTCCAGCATCTCCCGGAAGCGGTCGGGGCCGATCGCGATCATCAGGGAGAGGCCGATCGCGGAGTCGTAGGAGTACCGCCCGCCGACCCAGTCCCAGAACTCGAACATGTTGTCGACGTCGATGCCGAAGGCGGCGACCTTCTCCGCGTTCGTGGACAGCGCCACGAAGTGCTTGGCGACCGCCTTCTCGTCGCCGCCCAGCCCGCGCAGCAGCCAGTCGCGCGCCGAGGTGGCGTTCGTGATCGTCTCGATCGTGGTGAACGTCTTGGAGGCGACGATGAACAGCGTCTCGGCCGGGTCCAGGTCCCGGGTGGCCTCGTGCAGGTCGGCGCCGTCGACGTTGGAGACGAACCGGACCGTCAGCTCCCGGTCGGTGTAGGCGCGCAGCACCTCGTACGCCATCGCCGGGCCCAGGTCGGAGCCGCCGATGCCGATGTTGACGACGGTGCGGATCCGCCGGCCGGTGTGACCGGTCCACTCGCCCGAGCGCACCCGGTCCGCGAAGGCGGCCATCTTGTCGAGGACCTCGTGCACCTCGGGCACGACGTTCTCCCCGTCGACCTCGATCACCGCGTCCCGCGGGGCCCGCAGCGCGGTGTGCAGCACCGCCCGGTCCTCGGTGACGTTGATCTTCTCGCCGCGGAACATCGCGTCCCGCAGCCCGAAGACGTCGGTGGCCGCGGCCAGTTCCTGGAGCAGGCTCAGTGTCTCGTCGGTGATCAGGTGCTTGGAGTAGTCGATGCGCAGATCACCGACGCGCACGGTGTAGCGCTGCGCGCGGGAGGGGTCCTCGGCGAACAGCTCCCGCAGGTGCGGCTGCCACTGGGCGCGGTGGTCCTCCAGGGCGGTCCACTCCGGCCGGCGGGTGAGCTTGGGGGTGTCGGACATGTCAGACGGTCTCCTTGATCCCGTCGCCCTTCAGGGCGACGGCGTACATCTCGTCGGCGTCGAGGCGGCGCAGTTCTTCGGCGATGAGTTCGGAGGTGGGGCGGACCTTGAGGGCGAGGGTGCGCGGGGGCTGGCCCGGCAGGGTCAGCGTGGCGAGCGGGCCCTCGGGCCGGTCGATGACGATCTCACCGTTGTCGGTGCCCAGGCGCACGGCCGTCACGAACGGGCCCGCGCTGCCCACGCGGTCCACCGCGACCCCGAGCCGGGCTCCGAGCCAGCGGGCCAGCAGCTCCGCGCTCGGGTTGTCCGGCTCGGCCTCCACGGCGGCCGACGTCACCTTCACCCGGGCCTGGTCCAGGGCCGCGGCGAGCATCGAACGCCACAGGGTCAGCCGGGTCCAGGCGAGGTCGGTGTCGCCGGGCGCGTAGTGCCGCGCCCGGGTCTCCAGGACCTCCAGCGGGCGCTCGGCGGCGTACAGGTCGGTGATCCGGCGCTGGGCCAGCGCGCCCAGCGGGTCCTCGGCGAGGTTCGCCGGCGCCTCCACCGGCCACCACACGACGACCGGGGCGTCCGGCAGCAGCAGCGGCAGCACCACCGAGTCGGCGTGGTCGGACACGTCGCCGTAGGTGCGCAGCACCACCGTCTCGCCGGTGCCGGCCTCCGAGCCGACCCGGATCTCCGCGTCCAGGCGCGAGTGGGTGCGGTCCCGCAGGGTGCGCGCGTGCCGCTTGATCACGACCAGGGTGCGCGAGGGGTGCTCGCGCGAGGCGTCCTCGGCCGCCTTCAGCGAGTCGTAGGCGTTCTCCTCGTCCGTGACGATGACCATCGTCAGGACCATGCCCACGGCCGGGGTGCCGATGGCGCGGCGGCCCTGCACCAACGCCTTGTTGATCTTGCTTGCCGTGGTGTCGGTCAGGTCGATCTTCATGGCCTGCGCCAGCTCCGTCCGTCTCGTGCGAGCATCTCGTCGGCTTCCCGCGGACCCCAGGTGCCCGAACGGTACTGGGCCGGCCTGCCGTGCTCGTCCCAGTACTCCTCGATCGGGTCGAGGATCTTCCAGGACTCTTCCACTTCCTGGTGGCGCGGGAACAGGTTCGCGTCACCGAGCAGCACGTCCAGGATGAGGCGTTCGTACGCCTCCGGGCTGGACTCGGTGAAGGACTCGCCGTAGGCGAAGTCCATCGTCACGTCCCGGATCTCCATCGAGGTGCCCGGCACCTTGGAGCCGAACCGGACCGTCATGCCCTCGTCCGGCTGGACGCGGATGACGATCGCGTTCTGCCCCAGCTCCTCGGTGGCGGTGGAGTCGAAGGGGGAGTGCGGGGCCCGCTTGAACACCACCGCGATCTCGGTGACCCGGCGGCCCAGCCGCTTGCCGGTGCGCAGGTAGAACGGCACGCCCGCCCAGCGGCGGTTGTCGATGCCGAGCTTGACCGCCGCGTAGGTGTCGGTCTTCGAGGCGGGGTCGATGCCCTCCTCCTGGAGATAGCCGGGCACCTTCTCACCGCCCTGCCAGCCCTCCGCGTACTGGCCGCGCACCGTGTGCCCGCCCAGGTCCTCGGGCAGCCGCACCGACTTGAGCACCTTCAGCTTCTCGGTGAGCAGCGCCTCCGCGTCGAAGGCGATGGGCTCCTCCATCGCGGTGAGCGCCATCAGCTGGAGCAGGTGGTTCTGGATGACGTCCCGGGCCGCGCCGATGCCGTCGTAGTAGCCGGCCCGGCCGCCGATGCCGATGTCCTCGGCCATGGTGATCTGCACATGGTCGACGTACGACCGGTTCCACACCGGCTCGTACATCTGGTTGGCGAAGCGCAGCGCCAGGATGTTCTGGACGGTCTCCTTGCCCAGGTAGTGGTCGATCCGGAAGACCTGCTCCGGGTCGAACACCTCGTGCACGATCCGGTTCAGCTCGCGGGCGCTGGCCAGGTCGTGGCCGAACGGCTTCTCGATGACCGCGCGCCGCCAGGACCCCTCGGGGCCCTCCGCCAGACCGTGCTTCTTCAGCTGCTGCACGACCTTGGGGAAGAACTTCGGCGGCACGGACAGGTAGAAGGCGAAGTTGCCGCCGGTGCCCCGGGAGGCGTCCAGCTCCTCGACGGCCTCGCGCAGCTGCTTGAACGCCGTGTCGTCGTCGAAGTCGCCGGGGACGAAGCGCATCCCCTCGGCGAGCTGCTGCCAGACCTCCTCGCGGAACGGGGTGCGCGCGTGCTCCTTGACCGCGTCGTGCACCACCTGCGCGAAGTCCTGGTTCTCCCAGTCGCGGCGGGCGAAACCGACCAGCGAGAAGCCCGGCGGCAGCAGACCCCGGTTGGCGAGGTCGTACACGGCCGGCATCAGCTTCTTGCGGGACAGGTCACCGGTGACACCGAAGATGACGAGCCCGGAGGGGCCCGCGATCCTGGGCAGCCGGCGGTCCTGGGCGTCGCGCAGCGGATTCACCCAGTCGGCGGCCGGCACCACCGGGACGCGCACCTCGGACGGCTCGGGCCGCGCGCCGCGGGAGCCCGTGCCCCGCGCCGCCCGCGCCTGCTGCATCGCCTTGGGCTCCGGTTCCTCGGGCCGTACGGCGGGGCCGGGCGACGGACTCGCCGCCGCCTGTGCGTCCCGCGCCGCCGGCTCGGCGGGCTTCTTGCTCATTCCGCGTCAACTCCCTTGCTGTTCAAGGACTTCGTGACCGCGTCCAGCAGGTCCTGCCAGGCCGTCTCGAACTTGGCGACACCCTCGTCCTCAAGCCGCTGCACGACCTCGTCGTAGGAGATCCCCAGCCGCTCGACCGCCGCGAGGTCGTCGCGGGCCCGCGTGTACCCGCCGGTCACCGTGTCACCGGTGATGACGCCGTGGTCGGCGGTGGCGTCCAGCGTGGCCTCCGGCATGGTGTTCACCGTGCCCGGCGCGACCAGCTCGTCCACGTACAGGGTGTCCTTGTACGCCGGGTCCTTCACCCCGGTGGAGGCCCACAGCGGGCGCTGCCGGTTCGCGCCCGCGCCCGAGAGCGCGGCGAACCGCTCGCCCGGCGCGGTCGCGCCGTCGGCGGAACCGAACACCTGCTCGTATGCCGCGTAGGCGAGGCGCGCGTTGGCCAGCGCCGCCCGGCCCTTGAGGGCGAGCGCCTCCCCGGTGCCCAGCAGGGTCAGCCGCTTGTCGATCTCGGCGTCCACCCGGGAGACGAAGAAGGACGCGACCGAGTGGATCTCCGACAGGTCCAGGCCCGCGGCGCGCGCCTTCTCCAGGCCGGCGAGGTAGGCGTCCATGACCTCGCGGTAGCGCTCCAGGGAGAAGATCAGCGTCACATTGACACTGATACCCGCTCCGACGACCTCCGTGATGGCCGGCAGACCCGCCCGGGTGGCCGGAATCTTGATCATCACGTTGGGCCGGTCCACCAGCCAGGCCAGCTGCCGCGCCTCGGCGACGGTCGCCCTGGTGTCGTGCGCCAGGCGCGGGTCCACCTCGATGGAGACCCGGCCGTCCCGGCCGCCGGTCGCCTCGTGCACCGGGCGCAGCACGTCGGCGGCGGCGCGCACGTCGGCGGTGGTCATCATGCGCACCGCCTCGTCGACGGTGACGCCGCGCACCGCCAGGTCGGCGAGCTGCTCCTCGTAGCCCGCGCCGGAGCCGATGGCCGCCTGGAAGATCGACGGGTTCGTGGTCACGCCGACGACGTGCCGCGTCCCGACGAGGGCCGCCAGGTTGCCCGAGTCGATCCGTCGCCGCGACAGGTCGTCCAGCCAGATCGACACGCCCTGGCCGGACAGGCGCTGGAGCGCTCCGGCGGTCGCGGTTGTTTCGGTCACAGTGATCATCTTCCTTGTTGCGATCGGATCATGCGCGCGCGGCGGCCAGCGAGGCGCGGGCCGCGGCGGCGACGTTCTCGGGGGTGAAGCCGTACTCGGCGAACAGGGTGCCGGCGGCCGCGGAGGCACCGAAGTGCTCCAGGGAGACGATCCGCCCGGCGTCCCCCACATAGCGGTGCCAGGTCAGGCCGATACCGGCCTCGACGGCGACCCGCGCCCGCACCGACGGCGGCAGCACGCGCTCGCGGTACGCGCGGGGCTGCTCCTCGAACCACTCCACGGACGGCATCGACACCACCCGGGTGCCGGTCCCCTCGGCCTCCAGCGCCTCCCGGGCGGCCACGGCGAGCCGCACCTCGGAGCCGGTGGCGATGAGGATCACGTCCGGGGTGGCGGTGGAGGACTCGCGCAGCACATAGCCGCCCCTGGCCGCGTCCGGGTCGGGCGCGTACGTCGGCACGCCCTGGCGGGTGAGCGCGAGGCCGTGCGGGGCCGGGCGGGTGGCGTGCCGCTTGAGGATCTCGGCCCAGGCGATCGCGGTCTCGTTGGCGTCGGCGGGGCGGACGATGTTCAGGCCCGGGATGGCGCGCAGCGAGGCCAGGTGCTCGACCGGCTGGTGGGTGGGGCCGTCCTCGCCCAGGCCGATGGAGTCGTGCGTCCACACGTACGTCACCGGGAGCTGCATCAGGGCGGACAGGCGCACCGCGTTGCGCATGTAGTCGGAGAACACCAGGAAGGTGCCGCCGTACACGCGGGTGTTGCCGTGCAGGGCGATGCCGTTCAGCTCCGCGGCCATGGAGAACTCGCGGATGCCGAAGTGGATGGTGCGCCCGTACGGGTCCGCCTCCGGCAGCGGGTTGCCCTTCGGCAGGAAGGAGGAGGTCTTGTCGATGGTGGTGTTGTTGGAGCCGGCCAGGTCGGCGGAGCCGCCCCACAGCTCGGGCAGCACCTCGCCGAGCGCCTGGAGCACCTTGCCGGAGGCCGCGCGGGTCGCCACGCTCCCGCCCTCCTCGAAGACCGGCACCGCGTCCTGCCAGCCCTCGGGCAGCTTCCCGGTCACGATCCGGTCCAGCAGCCGCGCGCGCTCGGGCTGGGCGCCGCGCCACTCGGCGAGCCGCTTGTCCCAGGCCGCGTGCGCCTCGGCGCCCCGGTCCAGGGCCTGCCGGGCGTGGGCGAGGACGTCGTCGTCCACCTGGAAGGAGCGGTCCGGGGCGAAGCCCAGCAGGCGCTTGGTGGCGGCGATCTCGTCCTCACCGAGCGCCGAGCCGTGCGCGGCCTCGGTGTTCTGGGCGTGCGGGGCGGGCCAGGCGATGATCGTGCGCATCGCGATGATCGAGGGGCGGGAGGTCTCGGCCCGGGCCGCGGTCAGCGCCGCGTGCAGGGCGCGCACGTCGACGTCGCCGTTCTCGTCCGGCGCGATGCGCTGGGTGTGCCAGCCGTAGGCCTCGTACCGCTTCAGCACGTCCTCGGAGAACGCGGTGGCGGTGTCGCCCTCGATGGAGATGTGGTTGTCGTCGTAGAGGAAGACGAGGTTGCCGAGCCGCTGGTGGCCGGCGAGCGAGGAGGCCTCCGCGGAGACGCCCTCCTCCAGGTCGCCGTCGGAGACGATCGCCCAGACGGTGTGGTCGAAGGGCGAGCCGCCCTCGGGCGCGTCGGGGTCGAACAGGCCGCGCTCGTAGCGGGCGGCCATCGCCATGCCCACCGCCATCGCCACGCCCTGGCCGAGCGGCCCGGTGGTGGTCTCCACCCCGGCCGTGTGGCCGTACTCGGGGTGGCCGGGGGTCTTCGAGCCGTGGGTGCGGAACGCCTTCAGGTCGTCGAGGTCCAGCTCGTAGCCGGCCAGATAGAGCTGGGTGTAGAGGGTGAGCGAGGCGTGGCCGGGGGAGAGGACGAAGCGGTCGCGGCCCGTCCACTCGGGGTCGGCCGGGTCGTGCCGCATCACCTTCTGAAAGATCGTGTAGGCCGCGGGGGCCAGGGCCATCGCCGTGCCGGGGTGGCCGTTGCCCACCCTCTGCACGGCGTCGGCCGCCAGCAGCCGGGCGGTGTCGACGGCACGCCGGTCGAGGTCGGTCCACTCGAAGCGGTCGGTCATCTGCTCGCTCATCTTCAAGAAGTCCTCGGAGGAAGCGGGATTGCTGTCGGACGCGTTCAAACTTAAAAGTCTGACTTTTTCGCCGGAAGGTCTCCGTGTGTCAGCCTGTGGTGAAAGTGGGACACCCTCCCGGCGAACGAAGCGGCCGGTGGACGGTCAAGGCGGTACGAGAAGGACATGGCGGACGGAATCACCCAGGGCGGCGGCGCGGCGGGCGGCGGGAGTGGCCGCGCTGAGGCGATCAGGACCTTCCCCTTCCCGGTCGACCTCAGCCTCGGCGGCGTCGGACTCCAGATCGGACCCATGGGCGCGGGGCACACCTGGCACGCCGAGGCTCCTCTGCACCGCGTCCACCGCATCGACTTCCACGTCGTCATGCTCTTCGGCGACGGCCCGGTCCGGCACATGGTCGACTTCGCCGAGTACGAGGCCGCCGCCGGCGACGTGCTGTGGATCCGCCCCGGACAGGTCCATCGCTTCTCCCGCGCGGCCGAGTACCGCGGAACCGTGCTGACCATGCAGCCCGGCTTCCTGCCCCGCGCCACGGTCGAGGCGACCGGCCTGTACCGCTACGACCTGCCGCCGCTGCTGCACCCGGACGCCGCCCAGCGCGCGGCACTGACGGCCGCGCTCGCCCAACTGCGCCGCGAGTACGAGGACACCGACACCCTCCCGCTGAGCCTGCACACCGCGGTGCTGCGGCACTCGCTCACCGCGTTCCTGCTCCGGCTCGCCCATCTCGCGGCCCGCTCCGCCGAGGCGGACCGGCAGCAGGCCGAGCCGGCCGACACGACGTTCACCCTCTTCCGGGACGCCGTGGAAGGCGGCTTCACCCGCAACCACAGCGTCAGCGCCTACGCCGACGCGCTCGGCTACTCCCGCCGCACCCTGGTCCGCGCGGTCCGCGCCGCCACCGGCGAGACACCCAAGGGCTTCATCGACAAACGCGTGGTCCTGGAGGCCAAGCGCCTGCTCGCCCACACCGAACTGCCGATCGGCCGGGTCGGCGCGGCCGTCGGCTTCCCCGACGCGGCGAACTTCTCCAAGTTCTTCCAGCTGCACACCGGGCTGACACCGGTGGCCTTCCGGGCCGAGCTGCGCTGACACCCGGGCGGGGTCCCGCGCGCGCCCGCGCGGGACTCAACGTCGGGTCGGGCCGTGGACCCCTGTCGAAGCCGCGGCTCGCGCGGAGAACTGACGGGTGGTCGCCTCGGCGGGTCACCCAGGCGCGGATCGACACCTTCGCCGACGCCACCGGCGACCACCAGTGGATCCACACCGACCCGGGGCGCGCCGCCGCCGGACCGTTCGGCGCGCCCATCGCGCACGGCTGCCTCACCCTCTCCCTGTTCATCCCGCTCTTCACCGGGCTGCTGGAGGTCGAGGGCGTGACCACCAAGGTCAACTACGGCCTGAACAAGGTGCGTTTCCCGGCCCCGGTCAGGGTCGGTTCCCGCATCCGGCTCGCCGCGCGGCTGGCCGCGGTGGAGGAGGTGCCGGGCGGGGCGCAGATCACCGTCGACAGCACGATCGAGACGGACGGCGGCGGCAGGCCCGCCGCCGTCCTGCAGAGTCTGTCGCGTTTCTACGCCTGACTCGACAGGGGGGAGGGGCTATCCCAGGCGGTAGGAGTACACGGTCGTCGCCACCTTGCACACCCCCGGCGGGACGACCTCGGCGCGCAGCACACCGCGTGCCGCGTCGTAGTCGACGCCCTCCGTCTCGAAGGTGCCCGAGCACAGACTGCGCTGGGGCAGCGCGAACAGGCTGGTCACATGCCCGGTGACCGGACCGCCGTCCAGCGCGTGGGGCAGGTCCACCTGGAGCAGCGGGCGGTCCTCGGGGAACAGCGTCTTCGAGCCGTCGTCGGAGGCGCACAGCAGCCGGGTGTCGTTCACGAAGTCGCAGCCCTGGATGTCACGCACCGGCTTGTCCAGGGTGATCTGCGGGGCCTGCGGCAGCGTGCCGCCGGCCGGCGGTGTGGACGGGTTGAGCAGCGGGGCCGGGAAGACCTGGAGCCGGTTCTGGTCGCCCCACTCGCCCGACACCAGCCACTGGCTGTCGGGCGAGACGGCGGCGAAGGAGTTGTTCACCTTCTCGCCCGCGTCCAGCGGATGGACGTACTCGTAGCGCCGGCCGCCCGGAGTCGTCACCGCGAACATCTTGGAGTTCGCGTCGTCCGCGCCCTGGTAGGCGTCGAAGACGTAGCCCTGTGCGGAGTCCGGGTCGCCGACGTGATTCCAGCCCTTGATCCGCAGGTCCAGCGGGGTCGAGGCGAGCCCCCGGTACAGCAGCGAGCCGTCCGCGCGGGAGGCGAGGCCCTGACTGCCGCTCAGCGAGTCGACGTGGGAGGTGCCGGTCTCCTGCCAGACCGGTGCGGACGCGGCCGAGGAGGAGGTGGCCGCGCCCAGCGTGACGGCCGCCGACAGGGCGGCCACCGCGAGAAGTTGACGTCTCATCATGTTCCTGCCGAGTAGTCGGGGGTGGGGTTCGCATGGAACCACGTATCGGCCCGCCGGGGCACCGTTTCGACACCGGCGGAGACGAACCCGACAGGACTCGGCGGCGCCGGGCCGCCGGGGGGGGGAGGGGCATCGCCCGCGGCCCACCCGTCGAAGCCGGCTCACCGGCCGGGTGGCGTGCGCCGAGTAGGGTGCGGGGCGTGTGGGTGTCGGCCCGGCGGTGGACCCGTCGTCCGGTGCCGTGGGCGTCGCGGGAGAGGTGCGAGGGTGAGGCTGACGATTCTGGGCGGCGGCGGGTTCCGGGTGCCGCTCGTGTACGGGGCGCTGCTCGGGGACCGCGCCGAGGGCCGGGTCACCGAGGTCGTCCTGCACGACCTGGACGCCGGCCGGCTCTCCGCGGTGACCCGGGTGCTGGCCGAACAGGCCGCCGGGCAGCCGGGCGCCCCCGCCGTGCGGTCCACCACCGACCTCGACGAGGCGCTGCGCGGCGCCGGCTTCGTGTTCTCCGCGATCCGGGTGGGCGGCCTCCAGGGGCGCGCCGCCGACGAGCGGGTGGCGCTCGCGCGGGGCGTGCTCGGCCAGGAGACGGTCGGCGCGGGCGGCATCGCCTACGGCCTGCGCACGGTCCCGGTGGCCGACGCCATCGCCCGGCGGGTGGCCCGCCTCGCGCCCGACGCCTGGGTCATCAACTTCACCAACCCGGCCGGACTGGTCACCGAGGCCATGTCCCGCCACCTCGGCGACCGCGTCATCGGCATCTGCGACTCACCGGTCGGCCTCGGCCGCCGTATCGCCCGTGTGCTGGGCGCGGACCCGCGGGAGGCGTGGATCGACTACGTCGGCCTCAACCACCTCGGCTGGGTGCGCGGGCTGCGGGTGGCCGGCCGCGACGAACTCCCGCGCCTGTTCGCCGATCCCGCCCTGCTCGGCTCCTTCGAGGAGGGCCGCCTCTTCGGCGCCGACTGGCTGCGCGCTCTGGGCGCGGTCCCCAACGAGTACCTGCACTACTACTACTTCGGCCGCGAGACCGTACGCGCCTACCAGGAGGCGGAGAAGACGCGCGGCGCGTTCCTGCGCGACCAGCAGGCCCGGTTCTACGAGGAGGTACGGGACCCGGCGGCGCCGGCGCTCGACGCGTGGAACCGTACCCGGGCCGAGCGCGAGGCCACCTACATGGCCGAGAACCGGGAGGCCGCCGGAGCGGGGGAGCGGGAGGCCGACGACCTCTCGGGCGGTTACGAGAAGGTGGCCCTCGCCCTGATGCGGGCCATCGCCCGCGACGAGCGCACCACGCTCATCCTCAACGTCCGCAACCGCGGCACCCTTTCGGCGCTGGACTCCGAGGCGGTCGTCGAGGTGCCCTGCCTGGTCGACGCGAACGGCGCGCATCCCGTCTCGGTCGCCCCGCTGCCCGGCCACGCCACCGGGCTGGTCTGCTCGGTCAAGGCGGTCGAGCGCGAGGTGCTCGCCGCGGCCGGCTCGGGCTCGCGTGCCGCGGCGGTGAAGGCCTTCGCGCTGCACCCGCTCGTCGACTCGGTGAACATCGCCCGCGCGCTGGTCGAGGACTACACGGAGGTCCACCCCGGCCTGGCCTACCTCAAGTAGCCACCAGAGCCCGGCACATGCCGGGGCGGCCGGTCGCTCCCCCGTTGAGCGACCGACCGCCCTGACCCCCCGTTCCCCCGTGCTCCCCCGATTTCCCCCGTTCTCTCCCCGTCCCCCGCCTTTCCCCGTCCCCTACCTTTCAGAGTCCGTGGTACGGACCCTGATACACCCCGGGCGAAGAATCTCGCGGAAAAAAAATTCCCCTCCCCGGGCACCGGATCACGCCACCGCCGACGGCCGTGGCCCCGGAACACCTTGTCCCCACCTCGGCCGGTGTGATCTCGTGGGGAGCATCGGGCGGGCGGACGACGGGGAGGACGAGAGGTGACGGCGACGGTCGGGGGTGCCGGGCGGCTGCTGGCCATCAGCGACCTGCACATCGGCTACGAGGAGAACCGGGCCCTGGTCGAACGCATGGAGCCCGGCTCCGACGACGACTGGCTGATCGTGGCCGGGGACGTCGCGGAGACCGTCACCAGCATCCGCTGGGCGCTGAAGACACTGGCGGGCCGCTTCCGCAGGGTCCTGTGGGCGCCGGGCAACCACGAGCTGTGGACCCACCCGAAGGACACCGTCACCCTGCGCGGCGTCGCCCGCTACCAGTACCTCGTCGAACTCTGCCGCGACCTGGGCGTGACGACCCCCGAGGACCCCTACCCGGTGTGGGCGGGCCCCGGCGGCCCGGTGGCCGTGGCGCCGCTGTTCCTGCTGTACGACTACTCCTTCCTGCCGGAGGGCTGCGCCACCAAGGAGGAGGGACTCGCCTACGCGCACGGCACCGGCATCGTGTGCAACGACGAGTACCTGCTGCACCCCGACCCGTATCCGAGCCGGGAGGCCTGGTGCCGGGCCCGGGTCGCCGAGACGGAACGCCGGCTCACCGCGCTCCCCGACGACCTGCCCACCGTGCTCGTCAACCACTATCCGCTGGACCGGCATCCGATGGACGTGCTCTGGTACCCCGAGTTCGCCATGTGGTGCGGCACCCGGCTCACCGCCGACTGGCACCGCAGGTTCCGGGTGGCCGCCATGGTCTACGGCCATCTGCACATCCCGCGGACCACCCGGCACGAGGGCGTCCGGTTCGAGGAGGTGTCGGTGGGCTACCCCCGTGAATGGCGCAAGCGGGACCAGCCGCCGGGCCGGTTGCGCCGCATCCTGCCCCCGGAGGACGAGAACCCGTGATCGAAGAGCTGCTTCCCGCCCCGGTGGTGGCGGTGGAGGCGCACGGCGAGGCGAGCGACGGCCACGCCCCGCTGTACCCGGAGGAGGAGGCGGTCATGGCGCGGGCGGTCGCCAAGCGCCGCGGCCAGTTCGCCACCGTACGGGACTGCGCCCGCCGCGCCATGGAGAAGCTCGGCGTGCCGGCGCAGCCCGTCCTGCCCGGCCGCAGCGGCGCCCCGCGCTGGCCGGACGGCCTGATCGGCAGCATGACCCACTGCGACGGCTACCACGCCGCCGCCCTGGCCCGGGCCACCGACCTGGCCTCCCTGGGGATCGACGCCGAACCGCACGAGCCGCTCCCGGAAGAGGTCCTGCCCGCCGTCACCCTGCCCGCCGAGCGCGACCGGCTGGACCTCCTGGCGCAGCGGATGCCGCACGTGCACTGGAACCGGCTGCTGTTCAGCGCCAAGGAGTCCGTCTACAAGGCGTGGTTCCCGCTGACCGGCGCCTGGCTCGACTTCAAGGAGGCCGACGTCGACCTCCACGCGGACCCCGGCGCCGCGCTCTCCGGCGGATTCCGGGCCGAACTGCTCGTCGAGGGACCGCTGGTGGGCGGAGGCCGCCTCACCGGCTTCACGGGACGCTGGGCCGTGCGCCAGGGGCTGCTGGTCACGGCGGTGACCGTCCCGCACCCCTGAGCGGCCCCGGCGAACGAATCCGGCCACCCGCCCCCTCACCGCAGTTCCTTCACAGCCGCGGGCACCACTGGCGTACGAGCCGGAAGAACGCCTCCTCGCTGCCCGTGAGTCCCGCGCCCGCCAGGGCGTGTTCCGCCTCGGCGAGGACGGCGGGCGGGACCAGCGGCGGCCCACCGGTGCCCGCGGGATGGTCGAAGGCGGCGCGCACGGTGTGCAGCAGCCGCAGATACGCTTGGACGGCGGTGCGCTCGCGGTCGGTCAGTACGGCGGTCGCCATGGCTCGCTCCCCGGTTTCGGCGTCGCACGGTCACGCGTCCGCCCGGTCGGCCCGGACGGCGCCGCGCCCCCGCACGGCGGCGACGCGTCCACCAGCTTGCCGCGCCCCACTGACAATGCCCCCGCGCCCGGCTCCGGTTCGCCCACTCGGCGCAGCGCGACCGCGGCAGAGCCGCAGGCGGGGCGCGCCGGGCCGAACGCCCTCACGCATTCCGGAAAGCGGCCCGGAAAGTGGTCAGGACAGCGATCAGGAAAGCGGTCAGGACAGCGGCTCGGAAAGCCGCCCGGAGGGCCGCGGTGGCGCTCCTCACTCCTCGGGTCGCTTGACGCTCTCCAGGAGCATGTCCAGCCACTCGGCGACCTTGTCCCGGTGCTGGTCGGTGGGCAGTTGGGCGGCCCGCCAGGCGATCCCGCGTACCCCGTGGTTCTCAAGCAGCCGTTCCAGCGGGTCGTCGGCGGCCGAGGCCGCCGCCCGCTCGCGGTCGGCGAGCCGCTGGAGCAGTTCCTGCTCGGTGCGCTGCAACGCCCCGGCGAGCGCCTCGGGGTCCTCGGCGGTGAGGAAGCCGGCGTGCACCCGGAAGAACCGCTGGATGGCGTCGCAGTGCTCCATGGTGGGGCGCCGGTCGCCGTTGATGAGGGCGCCCGCCTGCTGCCGCGACATGCCGGCGCCGTCCGCGATCTCCTGCTGGGTGTAGCGCCGCCCGTTGGGCTTGAGCCGGGTGCGGCGCAGCAGGTCCAGCCGCTGCAGGAACCGGGCCTGCACGTCCGGTTCGCCCGCGTCGCGGCCGCCGAGCAGCGAGGTGACCACGGCCTGCGGCACCCCGCAGGCCACGGAGAGGCGGGCGACGCCGAAGACCTGGGCCTGGGGCACGCCGAGCCGGTCGGCGAGCGCGGTGACACGTGCGACGACCGCCGGCAGCGCAGCCGGCACCGTGGTGCCCGGATCCTCGATGCCGTCCGTCACCGACAGATCTCCTACGTCTCTCACCGACTCTTCACAGGTCGGGGTGGCGGGAACTTCCCGGAGAGTAGCCGGTCGCCCGATCCCGCATCCAGGTCTCGCCACAACTGTGGCCAATTTCAGCCGTCAACCAGCATGAAATGCCACGATAGTTGACATGGCTCGCGTCGGCGCAGGAGGATCAAGGCGCCGCGTGAAGGCCGCAGAGGCAAGAGGGGTGACCTCCCGATGGCATTTCAGGCAGGAGGGCAGCGGCCGGCGCCGCGGTCCGTTCCCGTCCGACCCGAGGCGCAGGCCTATCTGCAGGACTACGCCACCTTCCTGGAGGCCGTCTCCTTTCCCTCACTCGTCATCGACCACTCCTGGGACGTGGTGCTGGCCAACAGCGCCTTCACCGCGCTCTTCCGGGAGATCGGCCCGCACCCGACGGCCATGCCGGGCGACAACTTCCTGCGGTTCGTGCTCTTCCACCCGGACGCGGGCACGGTCCTCGGCGACCACGAGTCCCGCTGGTGCCTGCCGATGCTGGCCGCCTTCTCGGCCACCCTGGAGCGCTGCGGCCCCGACCAGGGGCTCCACTCCATCCGCCAGGACATCGCCCAGGACCCGATCATGGAGGCCGCCTACCGGCACGGCCTGCCGCACTGGATCCGCGCGGTCGGCGAGTCGGCCGCCGAGTCCGACGGCGCCGTCCGTCCGGTGCTGCACCCCGACCCGCGCTGGGGCGCCACCGAGTGCCGTATCGTCGAGGAGGCCCCGGCGACCCTGCGCGACCTGGGCTACACCCGGCTCACCCTGGTGCTGCGCGAGTCCCGCCCCGCCCCGGCCCCGCGCAGGCCGCGCCGCGCCCACCGCCCGGCCGGTCACCTCAGCGTGGTGCCGGACTCCGGGACCTGACCCGGCACCGTCGGCGTTCAGGTCGCCGACGGCGCCGGGCGGGCCACACCGGACCCCGTCCCCGGTCACCGCCCGCCCTCCCTGGCCACGGGCACGCCCCGGCAGGCCCGCTCCAGCCCCGCCGCGAAGCCCGGCGGCATCCCCGTAGCGCCTCGCGCGGCCACGCACGCACCGCGCACTGCGGACCACAGCGCGCCGCGCACCACAGCACATCGCGCGCCAGCCCCGTAGACGCGGCCCCCACTCACCTCCACACTTCGCAAGTCACTTGCACTGCTTGCGCTATTCTTGCGCGCATGACACGACGACTTGCGGAAGTGGCGAAGAAGGTCGGAGTCAGCGAGGCCACGGTCAGCCGGGTCCTCAACGGCAAGCCCGGAGTCTCCGACGCCACCCGGCAGGCGGTCCTGACCGCGCTGGACGTGCTCGGCTACGAGCGCCCCACCCAGCTGCGCGGCGAACGCGCCCGGCTGGTCGGCCTGGTCCTGCCCGAGTTGCAGAACCCCATCTTCCCGGCCTTCGCCGAGGTCATCGGGGGCGCGCTGGCCCAGCTCGGCCTGACGCCCGTGCTGTGCACGCAGACCAAGGGCGGTGTCTCCGAGGCGGACTACGTCGAGCTGCTGCTGCAACAGCAGGTCTCCGGGGTCGTCTTCGCCGGCGGCCTCTACGCCCAGTCGGACGCGCCCCACGACCACTACCGGCTGCTCGCCGACCGGAACATCCCCGTGGTGCTGGTCAACGCGGGCATCGAGCACCTCGGCTTCCCGTCGGTCTCCTGCGACGACGCGGTCGCGGTGGAGCAGGCATGGCGCCACCTGGCCTCCCTCGGCCACGAGCGGATCGGACTGGTCCTCGGCCCCGGCGACCATGTGCCCTCCGCCCGCAAGCTGGCGGCGGCCCGCGCCCTCCGCCCCGAGCTGCCCGAGGAGTTCGTCGCGCGCGCCATCTTCTCCATCGAGGGCGGCCACGCGGCGGCGGCCAAGCTCATCGACCGGGGTGTCACCGGGTTCATCTGCGCCAGCGACCCGCTCGCCCTCGGTGTCGTGCGGGCCGCCAGGCGCCGGGGGCTCGGCGTCCCCTCGGCGATCTCGGTGGTGGGCTACGACGACTCGGCGCTGATGAACTGCACCGAGCCGCCCCTGACCACCGTCCGGCAGCCCATCGAGTCCATGGGCAAGGCCGCCGTGGAACTGCTCAACGCCCGGATCGGCGGCAGCGCCGTACCGGCCGACGAGCTGCTGTTCGAACCGGAACTGGTGGTGCGCGGCTCCACCGCGCAGGCGCCCCGCGACTGACTGTCAAATAATTTCAGATTCTGCGCGACATCTTGCGAAGACCTGTCGCCGGTGCTTGAGTGTGCGGCGCCCACCGCTCCTGTCCAGAGGGGTCCACCGATGAGAAGCACCGGGTTCCGTCACGTTGCCGCCGCGATCGGCGTCTGCTCCCTCGCCCTCGCCGTGACGTCGTGCGGATCGCACGACGACGCGTCGGCGAACGGCAAGACCCGCATCACGGTCAACTGCGAGCCGCCCAAGAGCGCCAGGACCGACCGGAAGTTCTTCGACGAGGACGTGGCGTCCTTCGAGAAGCAGCACCCGGACATCGACGTCGTCCCGCACGACGCGTTCCCCTGCGAGGACCCCAAGACGTTCGACGCCAAACTGGCCGGCGGGCAGATGGAGGACGTCTTCTACACGTACTTCACCGACGTCAGGCACGTCGTCGCCACCGGCCAGGCGGCCGACCTCACCCCGTACGTCAAGGAGCTGAAGAGCTACGGCACGCTCCAGCAGCAGCTGCGCGGCATCTACACCGTGGACGGCAAGGTCTACGGCATCCCGCGCACCGGCTACTCGATGGGCCTGATCTACAACAAGAAGCTCTTCCAGCAGGCCGGCCTCGACCCGGAGAAGCCCCCGGCCACCTGGGAGGAGGTCCGCGCCGACGCCAAGCGGATCGCCGCGCTCGGTGACGGCACCGTGGGCTACGCCGACTACAGCGCCCAGAACCAGGGCGGCTGGCACTTCACCGCCGAGCTGTACTCCCAGGGCGGCGACGTCGTCAGCGCCGACGGCGAGAAGGCCACCGTCGACACCCCCGAGGGCCACGCCGTCCTGCAGAACCTGCACGACATGCGCTGGAGCGACGACTCCATGGGCAGCAAGCAGCTCCTGGTCATCAACGACGTCCAGCAGCTGATGGGTTCGGGCAAGCTCGGCATGTACCTGGCCGCCCCGGACAACATCCCGATCCTGGTCAAGGAGAAGGGCGGCGACTACAAGGACCTCGCCCTCGCCCCCATGCCCGGCGGCAAGGCCACCCTCGTCGGCGGCGACGGCTACATGTTCAGCAAGAAGGACACCCCCGCCCAGATCCGGGCCGGCCTCCAATGGCTCGACCACATGTTCCTCACCCCCGGCAAGGGCTTCCTCGGCGACTACGCCCGCGCCAAGGCGAACGACGCCCCGGTCGGCCTGCCCGAGCCCCGGCTGTTCACCGGCGCCGCCGACGCCACCGACCAGCAGGTCAAGAAGGCCAACGCCAACGTCCCCGTGGACAACTACCAGTCCTTCCTGGACGGCAACCAGAAGCTCAGGCTGAAGGTGGAGCCGGCCGACGCCCAGCAGATCTACTCCGTCCTGGACGGCGTGGTCTCCGCCGTCCTCACCAAGAAGGACGCCGACATCGACCACCTGCTGGAGGACGCCTCCGGCAAGATCGACGGCATCCTGGCCCGGAGCTGACCGGTGACGACCAAGACGGCCGAGCGGCGGCCCGCCGGGACCATCGCCGTCCCCCCGCCGCCGGCGCCGCCCCGCCCGGGGGAGCGCGGGCGGCGCCGCCTGGCCGAGCAGGCCCGCGCCTACGCCTTCCTGCTCGGCGGACTGATCTGCTTCGCGCTGTTCTCCTGGTACCCGGCGGTCCGCGCGGTCGTGATCGCCTTCCAGAAGTACACCCCCGGCCAGGCCCCCCAGTGGGTCGGCACCGCCAACTTCACCCACGTCCTGCACGACCCCGAGTTCGGCGCCGCCTGGCGCAACACCCTCACCTTCACCGGGCTCGCCCTGCTCATCGGCTTCGCCGTCCCCTTCGTGCTGGCCCTCGTCCTCAACGAACTGCGGCACGCCAAGGCGTTCTTCCGGGTCGTGGTCTACCTGCCGGTGATGATCCCGCCGGTGGTCAGCGCCCTGCTGTGGAAGTGGTTCTACGACCCCGGCGCCGGGCTCGCCGACGAGACGCTGCGCGCCCTGCACCTGCCCACCTCGAACTGGACCAACGGAGCCGACACCGCCCTGGTCTCCCTGGTCCTCGTCGCCACCTGGGCCAACCTGGGCGGCACCGTCCTCATCTACCTCGCCGCCCTCCAGTCCATCCCCGGCGAGCTGTACGAGGCCGCCGAACTGGACGGCGCGAACCTGCTCCAGCGCATCCGGCACGTCACCGTCCCGCAGACCCGGTTCGTGATCCTGATGCTGATGCTCCTCCAGGTCATCGCCACCATGCAGGTCTTCACCGAACCCTTCGTGATCACCGGTGGCGGCCCGGAGAGCGCCACGGTCACCGTGCTCTACCTCATCTACAAGTACGCCTTCCTCTACAACGACTTCGGCGGCGCCTGCGCGCTGAGCGTGATGCTGCTCGTCCTGCTCGGCGCCTTCTCCGCGCTGTACCTGCGGCTGACCCGCTCCGGCTCCGGCGAGGAGGACGCATGAGCAGCACCCGTACCCTCGTCTCCCCGGCGGCCCTGGCCCGCCCGCGCGGCAAGGCCCTCTACTGGACCGTCTTCACCGGCGTGGTGGTGCTGTTCACCCTCGCCTTCCTCTTCCCCGTCTACTGGATGGTGACCGGCGCCATGAAGTCGCCGGACGAGGTGGCGCGGACCCCGCCGACCCTGGCGCCCGAGCACTGGAGCGTGCACGCCTACACCGACGCCTGGGACCTGATGCAGCTGCCGCAGCACCTGTGGAACACGGTGGTCCAGGCGGCCGGCGCCTGGGCCTGCCAGCTGGTGTTCTGCACGGCCGCCGCCTACGCCCTGTCCAGGCTGCGGCCGGCCTTCGGCAAGGTGATCCTCGGCGGCATCCTCGCCACCCTGATGGTCCCGGCCCAGGCCCTGGTCGTGCCCAAGTACCTGACCGTCGCCGACCTGCCGCTGATCCACACCAGCCTGCTCAACGACCCGCTGGCGATCTGGCTGCCGGCCGTCGCCAACGCCTTCAACCTCTACCTGCTCAAACGGTTCTTCGACCGGATACCGCGCGATGTGCTGGAGGCCGCCGAGATCGACGGCGCCGGAAAGCTGCGCGTCCTGTGGTCCGTCGTGCTGCCGATGTCACGGCCCGTGCTCGGCGTGGTGTCGATCTTCGCGCTGGTCGCCGTCTGGCAGGACTTCCTGTGGCCGCTGATGGTCTTCTCCGACACCGCCCAGCAGCCCATCAGCGTGGCCCTGGTCCAGCTGTCGCAGAACATCCAGCTGACCGTGCTCGTCGCCGCCATGGTGATCGCCAGCATCCCGATGGTCGCGCTCTTCCTCGTCTTCCAGCGGCACATCATCGCCGGGATCGGCGCGGGCAGCACGAAGGGCTGACACCGACCGCCCGCCTACAGAAAGGCACGCCCCGTGGGACAGCCCACCCATGCCCCCAGCGACCGCGAATGGTGGCGTTCCGCCGTCATCTACCAGGTCTACGTCCGCAGTTTCGCCGACGGCGACGGCGACGGCACCGGCGACCTCGCGGGCGTCCGCTCCCGGCTGCCGTACCTCGCCGGACTCGGCGTGGACGCGCTGTGGTTCAGCCCCTGGTACCTCTCCCCGATGAAGGACGGCGGCTACGACGTCGCCGACTACCGGGCGATCGACCCGGCCTTCGGCACCCTCGCCGAGGCCGAGAAGCTCATCGCCGAGGCCCGTGAGCTGGGCATCCGCACGATCGTCGACATCGTGCCCAACCACGTCTCCGACCGGCACCCCTGGTTCCGTGCCGCACTGGCCGGCGGGCCCGAGCGGGAGCTGTTCCACTTCCGGCCCGGCCGCGGGGCGCACGGGGAACTCCCGCCCAACGACTGGACCTCGGAGTTCGGCGGCCCGGCCTGGACCCGGCTGCCCGACGGCGCCTGGTACCTGCACCTGTTCGCCCCCGAGCAGCCCGACCTCAACTGGGCGCACCCGGCCGTCCGCCAGGAGCACGAGGACATCCTGCGGTTCTGGTTCGACCGCGGGGTGGCGGGCGTGCGCGTGGACTCGGCCGCGCTGCTCGCCAAGGACCCGCTGCTGCCCGACTTCACCGAGGGCCGCGACCCGCACCCCTACGTCGACCGCGACGAACTGCACGACGTCTACCGCTCCTGGCGCCGCCTCGCCGACGAGTACGGCGGTGTCTTCGTCGGCGAGGTGTGGCTGCCGGACAGCGAGCGCTTCGCCCGCTACCTGCGCCCCGACGAACTGCACAGCGCCTTCAACTTCGCCTTCATGGCCTGCCCGTGGGACGCCGCCCGGCTGCGCACGTCCATCGACGAGACCCTCGCCGAACACGCCCCCGTGGGCGCCCCCGCCACCTGGGTGCTGTGCAACCACGACGTCACCCGCACGGTCACCCGCTACGGCCGCGCCGACACCGGCTTCGACTTCGCCGCCAAGGCCTTCGGCACCCCCACCGACCTCGCGCTCGGCACCCGGCGGGCCCGCGCCGCCGCCCTGCTCTCCCTGGCCCTGCCCGGCGCGGTCTACCTCTACCAGGGCGAGGAGCTGGGACTGCCCGAGGCGGACGTCCCCGTCGACCGCATCGAGGACCCGATGCACTTGCGCTCCGGCGGCACCGACCCGGGCCGGGACGGCTGCCGGGTCCCGCTGCCCTGGTCGGCCACCGCCCCGTACGCGGGCTTCGGCTCGCGCGAGGAGCCCTGGCTGCCGCAGCCGGCCGGCTGGGCCGCGTACGCCGTCGACGAGCAGAGCGAGGACCCCGAGTCGACGCTCTCCCTCTACCGCCGCGCGATCCGGCTCCGCCCGGCCCTCGGTGACGCCCCCCTGACCTGGCTGGACGCCCCCGAAGGGGTGCTCGCCTTCACCCGGGCGGCCGGGGTGACCTGCGTGGTCAACCTCGCCCGCCGCCCCGTCGGCCTGCCCCCCGCCACCCGACTCCTGCTGGCCAGCGGCCCCCTGGACGAGGACGGCCGCCTCCCGCAGGACACGGCGGTCTGGCTGCGCGACTGAGCCCGCGCAGCCCGACCGGCCGACGCACCGCGCTATCCCCGCACCCCACCACGAAGGGATCAGCACATGCACGGCACCCGCACGTCCCGAGCCGTCCGCCGCCTGCCGGCCGTCGGCGCCGCCGTCGCCCTCGCGGCCGGCATGCTCGTCACCCTCGACGCCCCCGCCGCCCACGCGGCGGCGGGCGCCGTCCTCCCCTTCACCTCCGTCGAGGCCGAGTCCGCCACCACCACCGGCACGAAGATCGGCCCGGACTACACGCAGGGCACCCTCGCCTCCGAGGCGTCCGGACGCCAGGCCGTACGGCTGGCCACCGGACAGCGCGTGGAGTTCACCGCACCCCGCGCCGCCAACGCGGTCAACCTCGCCTACAGCGTCCCGGACGGCCAGTCCGGCACCCTGAACGTCTACGTCAACGGCGTCAAGCTCGCCCGGACGATCGCCGTCACCTCCACGTACTCCTACATCGACACCGGCTGGATCGCCGGCGCCAAGACCCACCACTTCTACGACAACGCCCGGCTGGTACTCGGCCAGAACGTCAAGGCGGGCGACAAGATCGCCGTCGAGGCGGCGAACGTGCAGGTCACCGTGGACGTGGCCGACTTCGAGCAGGTCCCGGCCGCCGCCGCGCAGCCCGCCGGTTCGGTCTCCGTCACCGCCAGGGGCGCCGACCCCAGCGGCCAGGGCGACTCCACCCAGGCGTTCCGGGACGCCATCGCCGCCGCCCAGGGCGGCACGGTGTGGGTCCCGCCGGGCGACTACCGGCTCACCTCCTCGCTCAGCGGCGTGCAGAACGTCACGCTCCAGGGCGCCGGCAGCTGGTACTCGGTCGTGCACACCTCCCGCTTCATCGACCAGAGCAGCTCCGCGGGCGGCGTCCACATCAAGGACTTCGCGGTCATCGGCGAGGTCACCGAACGCGTCGACTCCAGCCCCGACAACTTCGTCAACGGCTCCCTGGGACCGAACTCGTCCGTCTCCGGGATGTGGCTCCAGCACCTCAAGGTCGGCCTGTGGCTGACCGGGAACAACGACAACCTCGTGATCGAGGGCAACCGCATCCTCGACACCACCGCCGACGGCATCAACCTCAACGGCACCGCCAAGGGCGTCACCGTCCGCGGCAACTTCCTGCGCAACCAGGGCGACGACGCGCTCGCCATGTGGTCGCTGTACGGGCCCGACACGAACAGCAGCTTCGAGAACAACACCGTCAGCCAGCCCAATCTCGCCAACGGCATCGCGATCTACGGCGGCACCGACATCACCGTCCGCGACAACCTTGTCTCCGACACCAACGCCCTCGGCAGCGGCATCGCGATCTCCAACCAGAAGTTCCTCGACCCCTTCTCGCCACTGGCCGGCACCATCACGGTCGACGGCAACACCCTGGTGCGCACCGGAGCGCTGAACCCCAACTGGAACCACCCGATGGGCGCGCTGCGCGTCGACTCCTACGACAGCGCGATCAACGCCACGGTGAACATCACCGGCACCACCGTCACCGACAGCCCCTACAGCGCCTTCGAGTTCGTCTCCGGCGGCGGGCAGGGCTATCCGGTCAGGAACGTCCATGTCACCGGGGCCACGGTGCGCAACACCGGCACGGTCGTCGTCCAGGCCGAAGCGCAGGGCGCGGCCGCCTTCCGTGACGTCACCGCCACCGGCGTGGGCGCCGCCGGCATCTACAACTGCCCCTACCCGTCCGGCTCGGGCGCCTTCACGCTCACCGACGGCGGCGGCAACTCCGGCTGGTCCAGCACCTGGACGGACTGCTCCGGCTGGCCGCAGCCGGGCCAGGGCAATCCCGACCCCGACCCGAACCGCAACCTGGCCAAGGGCCGCCCGGCCACCGCCACCGGCTCCCAGGACGTCTACACCCCGGGCAAGGCGGTGGACGGGGACGCGAACAGCTACTGGGAGTCCACGAACAACGCCTTCCCGCAGTCCCTCACCGTCGACCTCGGCTCCGCCCAGGCCGTGCGGCGGCTGGTGCTCAAGCTGCCGCCGTCGGCGGCCTGGGGCGCCCGCACCCAGACCGTCGCGGTCCAGGGCAGCACCGACGGGACGAACTGGACCACCGTGGCCGGAGCGCAGGGCTACCGCTTCGATCCGGCCACCGGCAACACCGTCACCGTGCCGCTGCCCGCCGGCACCGCCCTGCGCCACCTGCGGCTGACCGTCAGCGCCAACACCGGCTGGCCGGCGGGCCAGTTCAGCGAGGTGGAGGCGTACGCGACGCCCTGATCCGGGACGCGGACCCGGGGGCGGCGGGGCGGCCGAGAACCGTCGTCCCGCGTACCCCCGGGTTTCACATGGGTGTCACCGCACCCTTCCCTCCCGTTCGGTGCTCTTGGAACACTCGCAGCGCGCACACCCGCACGCCGCTGCCGTCCGAGCGCCACGATGAGAGGACCCCTCGCCCATGCCGTCACCCACCCCCGAAGTCAACCGGCGCCGCTTCCTGCAGATCGCGGGCGCCACCACGGCGTTCACCGCGCTGTCCAGCAGCATCCAGCGCGCCGCCGCGTTGCCCGCGAACCATCGCACGGGGTCGGTCGAGGACGTCGAGCACATCGTCGTCCTCATGCAGGAGAACCGTTCCTTCGACCACTACTTCGGGACCCTGCGCGGCGTCCGCGGCTACGGCGACCCGCGCCCGGTCACCCTGCCCAGCGGCAAGCCCGTATGGCACCAGACGGACGGCGCGGGCAAGGAGATCCTGCCCTTCCACCCGGACGCCGACGACCTGGGCCTGGCCTTCCTCCAGGACCTCCCGCACGGCTGGAACGACGGCCACGCCGCCTTCCGCGACGGCCGCTACGACAAGTGGGTGCCGTCCAAGGGCAGCACGACGATGGCGTACCTGACCCGCGAGGACATCCCCTTCCACTACGCGCTCGCCGACACCTTCACCGTCTGCGACGCCTACCACTGCTCCTTCATCGGCTCGACCGACCCCAACCGCTACTACATGTGGTCGGGTTACGTCGGCAACGACGGCCAGGGCGGCGGCCCGGTCCTCGGCAACGACGAGAAGGGCTACAGCTGGACGACGTACCCCGAGCGCCTGGAGCGGGCCGGGGTCTCCTGGAAGATCTACCAGGACGTCGGCGACAACCTGGACGCGGCCGGCGGCTGGGGCTGGATCAACGACGCCTACCGCGGCAACTACGGCGACAACTCCCTGCTGTACTTCAACCAGTACCGCAACGCCAAGCCCGGCGACCCGCTCTACGACAAGGCCCGCACCGGCACCGACGCCCGCAAGGGCGAGGGCTTCTTCGACCAGCTGCGCGCCGACGTCAAGGGCGGCAAGCTGCCGCAGGTCTCCTGGATCGTCGCCCCGGAGGCCTTCACCGAGCACCCCAACTGGCCCGCGAACTACGGCGCCTGGTACGTCTCCCAGGTCCTGGACGCGCTGACCGGCGACCCCGAGGTGTGGGCGAAGACCGCCCTGTTCATCACCTACGACGAGAACGACGGCTTCTTCGACCACCTCGTGCCGCCCTTCCCGCCCGCCTCCGCCGACCAGGGCCTGTCCACGGTCGACGCCGGCGCGGACGTGTTCAAGGGCGACGCCGGGCATGTCGCCGGACCGTACGGACTCGGCCAGCGGGTGCCGATGCTGGTCGTCTCGCCGTGGAGCAAGGGCGGGTTCGTCTGCTCCGAGACGTTCGACCACACCTCCATCATCCGGTTCATGGAGCGCCGCTTCGGCGTGCACGAGCCGAACATCTCGCCCTGGCGGCGCGCGGTGTGCGGCGATCTGACCGCCGCCTTCGACTTCTCCCGCCGGGACACCCGGCCGGTCGCCCTGCCGGACACCGCCGGGTACGAGCCGCCGGACCACGACCGCCACCCCGACTACGTGCCGAAGCCGCCCGCCCAGGGCGCGCTGCCCCGGCAGGAGCCCGGCCGCCGGCCCACCCGCCCGCTCAGGTACGCGCCCGCCGTGGACGGCTCGGCCGACACGGCGGCCGGGAAGTTCACCCTGGCCTTCTCCTCCGGCGCGCAGGCCGGGGCCGCCTTCCTCATCACCTCCGGCAACCGCACCGACGGCCCGTGGACCTACACCACCGAGGCGGGCAAGTCCGTCTCCGACACCTGGAACTCGGCGTACTCGGGCGGCTCGTACGACCTGACCGTGCACGGCCCCAACGGCTTCCTGCGCGTCTTCCAGGGCCCGGGAAAGACGGCGGGCCCGGAGGCCATCGCACGGTACGCCGGTGACGACGTCGAGCTGACCTTCACCCACCGCGGCCCGGGCACGGTGACCCTCAAGGTGACGAGCGGCTACGGCGGCCATCCGCAGGCGGTCCGGGTCAAGTCCGGCGCGACCGTGCGCCGGCGCTTCGCCCTCGGGGCCAGCAAGCGCTGGTACGACCTCACCGTCACCTCGGAGGCGGACCCGTCGTTCCTGCGGCGGTTCGCCGGACACGTGGAGAACGGGCTGCCCGGCGTGAGCGACCCGGCGATCGCGACGGGCTGAGAGCGGCCGACGGCCCGGGAGCCGGGGGCGGGCGGCCGGACGGCGCCCGCCCTCCGGCCGGCTCGCGGTAGTGTGCCCCGGTGACCACGCAATCGAACACACCTGCTGGCTGGTACCCGGACCCGCACGGGGCGGCGCAGACGCTGCGCTACTGGGACGGCGCGCAGTGGACCGAGCACACCCACGCCGAGCAGCAGGCCCCCGCCGCGCAGCAGGCGCCCGTACAGCAGGCACCCGCGCAGGCCCCCGCCGCGCAGCAGCAGCCGCCCCAGTTCCCGGCGCAGCCCGCCGCCGGCTTCGACGCGCGGGTGCCCGGCCAGGTGCAGGAGGAAGCCGGCGTGGCCGCCACCGCCGTCGGCGGTGGCACGCTGTTCAGCGAGCCGGTGCTGGTGGTGAACCAGAAGGCCAAGCTGATCGAGCTGACCAACGAGTACAAGGTCTTCGACCAGAACGGCCGCCAGCTCGGCGCGGTCACCGAGGTCGGCCAGGGGGCGTTCAAGAAGATCCTGCGGTTCGTCTCCAGCCTCGACCAGTTCATGACCCACAAGCTGGAGATCCGGGACGGCTACGGGCAGCCGCAGCTGGTGCTCACCCGGCCCGCGAAGATCTTCAAGTCCAAGGTGATCGTCTCGCGTCCGGACGGCTCTCAGGTCGGCGAGATCGTCCAGCAGAACGTCTTCGGCAAGATCAACTTCGCGATGAACGCGAACGGTCAGCAGATCGGCGCGATCAAGGCGGAGAACTGGCGCGCCTGGAACTTCGCCATCGTCGACCACGCCGACAACGAGGTCGCCCGGATCACCAAGACCTGGGAGGGCCTGGCGAAGACGATGTTCACCACCGCCGACAACTACGTCCTGCAGATCCACTACCAGCTGCCCGAGCCGCTGCTGAGCCTGGTGGTCGCGACGGCGCTCACCGTCGACACGGCGCTCAAGCAGGACTCGCGCGGCCTGGGCTGACCGACGCGGACCGCGCCGGGCGGCCCGGAAGGGGCCGCCCGGGCACCGGCGCCGGACATCCGCGGGCCCCGGGGGTCACAGCGGCGTCAGATGCTCCGGCCCGGACCGCCGCTGCCGGGGCAGCAGCGCGGGTTCAGGGGAGGCCGACTCGGGCTCCAGGGCCAGGACGGCGGCCACCGGATGCGGCTCGGGGCTCCCGTCGCCGCCCGCGTCCGCGGGGCGCGGCGCGGCCCGGGACAGCTCCACCACGCCCCAGGCGGCGAGCGCCGCTCCGGCGAGGGCGAGCAGCACCCCGCGGGCACCGCCCTGCAACCCCTGGTGCAGCAGGGTCAGACCTATCACCGCGGCGGCCACCGGGTTCGCCAGCGTCACCACCGCGAGCGGCGCGCCGAGACCGCCCCGGTAGGCGGTCTGCGACAGCAGGAGCCCGCCCGTCGCGAAGGCCGCGACCAGCAGCGCCACGACGATCACCCGGGCGCTGAGCAGCGGCCCGGTGTGGTCCGTGACGGCCACCGTGACCGTCTGGGTGAGCGCGGAGGCCACACCCGAGGCGACGCCGGAGGCGGTCGCGTGCCGCAGTCCGGGCCGTGCCCCGGGCCGGGACAGTACGCCGATGACGACGGCCGTGCTCCCCGCGACCGCCAGCGCCTCGGCCGGGGTCAGCACCTGCTCGGGCGCGGGTCCCGACGCCGCCACCAGCAGCGCGGCCAGCCCGAGCAGGGTGCAGGCCGTGCCCCGCCACTCGGCGGCGACCACGCGCCGCCCCGCCATCCGCGCCCCCAGCGGTACGGCGGCCACCAGCGTCAGCGCGCCGAGCGGCTGGACCACGGTCAGCGGCCCGTACTTGAGGGCCACCACGTGCAGCAGCGCCGCCGCCCCGTTCAGCCCGACCGCCCCCCACCAGGCGCCCGAGCGCAGCATCCGCAGCGCGCCGCTGCCCGGGGAGCGCGCGGCGAGCCGTTCCTGGGCGACGGCGGCGGCCGCGTAGGCGACGGCGGAGAACAGCGACAGGAACAGGGCGAGCAGGGCGGCGTTCATCCGGCCGCTCCCACCAGGGTGTGGTCCTCGGCCGGCACCGGCTCGGCGGCCGGGCGCGGCGCGGGGACGGCGGCCGCCGTGCGCGGCGGCGGCAGGACGAGGAGGGCGAGTCCGAGCAGCGCGGTCGCCGCGATCGCGTCGAGCCAGTAGTGGTTCGCGGTGCCCACGATGACCAGCAGCGTGAGCAGCGGGTGCAGCAGCCACAGCCAGCGCCACCGCGACCGGGTGGCGACGATCAGCCCGATCGCCACCATCAGCGCCCAGCCGAAGTGCAGCGAGGGCATCGCCGCGAACTGGTTGGACAGGTGGTCGGTCCTGGGCGGCCCGTAGACCGAGGGTCCGTACACGTGCGCGGTGTCCACCAGGCCGGTGTCCGCGAGCATCCGCGGCGGGGCCAGCGGGAACGTCAGGTGCAGCACCAGGGCGGCGGCGGTCAGCACGGCCAGTACGCGGCGGGTCCACACGTAGTGCGCCGGGCGGCGCAGGTAGAGCCAGACCAGCAGGCCGACGGTGGCCGGGAAGTGCACGGTGGCGTAGTAGGTGTTCGCGACGCGCACCAGGGTGTCCCCGTGCAGCAGCAGCGACTGCACCAGGCCCTCGCCGGGCAGGTGCAGGGCGCGTTCCAGGTGCCATACGTGGTGTGCGTCGCGGAACGCCTCGCCGGTGTGGTCCGCGGCCAGTCGCCGGCCCACCTTGTAGACGAGGAACAGTCCCGCGACGAGCAGCAACTCGCGGACGAGCGCGGGCCGCGCGGGCCGGTCGGGCTCCGCGGCGGCGGCCTCGTTTCGGGATGTCATGCCCGGGCCCCTTCGCTGGCGGTGGTGCGGGTGTGCGCGCCGCGTCCGGGCGGTGACCCGACCCCACGGCATCGATACGGTAGCGTACCGATACGACAGTGTACCGATACGGTGGAGTACCGGTACACTGACGTATCGATTGATGTCTCTCACACGGGGCAAGGGCCACACTTAAGCGGGGCGGGCCGGCCCCGGACCAGGAGCGAGGAGGAGCGGGATGACGTCGCAGGCCGCGGAGGGACCGGAGACGGTCGCCGCCTCGCGCCGCTCCAAGCTCACGCCCGAGCGGGAGCAGGAGTTCTTCGACGCCGTCCTCGAACAGATCCGCGAGTGCGGGTACGAAGCGGTCACCATGGAGGGCGTCGCCGCCAGCACCCGCTGCAGCAAGTCCACGCTCTACCGGCAGTGGAGGAACAAGCCGCAGTTCGTGGTGGCCGCGCTGCGCGCCAACCGCCGCGCCCGCTTCACCGGCATCGACACCGGCTCGCTCGCCGGGGACCTGCGGCAGGTCGCGCGGGCCGCGGGCGCGTGGTCGGGCAAGGACACCCGGCTCCTGCAGGCCCTCGGGCACGCGATCATGCAGGACCCGGAGCTGAAGCAGGCGCTGCGCGAGGCCGTGGTGGAGCCGGAGATCGCCGCGCTGCGGGAGATCCTGCGCCGCGGGGTGGAGCGCGGCGAGGTCCGCGCCGACCACCCGGCGCTGGAGTACGTGCCCGCGCAGCTGTTCGGCGTCCTGCGCATCCGGCCCGTGCTGGAGGGGGCGTACGCCGACCCGGACTACCTCGTCCGGTTCGTGGAGGCCGCGGTGCTGCCCGCACTCGGCCTCACCTGAGACCCAGGCCGCCGTCCACGGGATGACTGGACGGCGGCCTGCTCGCGCCGCACCGTGGGGACGGGGGCGGCGCGCACCCCGGCCGGGCGGGGCCCCTCCGATGAGCGGAGAGGGGCCCCGCCCGGCCGACTCGCAGCCGGCGGCTCAGACGTCCGGCGGCTCAGATGTCCGGCCGGCTCAGACGTTCTGCCCGTTCCCGCCGCCCGAGGAGACCGTGATGCCCCGGGTGACGTCGTCGATCACGGACTGCTGCTGGTCGGCGTCCATGCCGAAGCGGACCACGACCAGTTGCCGGGAGTCGGCGGGGGAGGGGAAGACCAGCGACTCGACATAGCCGTCGGAGCCCTTGCTCGTGACCGCCTTCCAGCGCACCAGATAGCCCTTCTGCCCGGCCACGGTCACCGCCTTGGAGGCCAGCACCTGATGGGAAGTGATCGCCCCGTAGGTCGCACCGCCGTAGGACTCCTTGGCGTTCGCCGCGATGTCCGCCTTGGCGACCTCCTCGGGGGTGTCGCCCGGGGTGCGCAGCGCCTGCGCGGGCGCCGAGTACGCGCCGCCCTTGGTGCACGTCCGGGAGGTGTCACCGGGGCACTTGTAGCTGTCGTCGGAGCTGATCTGGGCGCCCGCCTCGGTCTGCTGGCCGTACCAGCCCTTGGGTATGGGCAGGCCGATGCCGCTGACCGGGTCGCTCACCGAGCCGCTGCGCACCTTCGGCGCCTCGGCCCCGCCGTCCTGGCCGCCGCCCCCCGAACCGTCCGAACCGTCCGGGCCGCCGGAGCCGCCCGGGCCGCCGCCGAGGCCGCCGTTCCCGGACCCGCCGTCGCCGCCCTGCCCGCCGAACGGGCCGCCCTGGCCGCGCGACCCCTCCCGGCCGCCCTGCCCGCCCCGGCCCTGGTGCGAACCGGCGCGGTCGGCGCGTCCGCCGTCGTCCTTGCTCAGCGCGTACACGCCGACCCCGATGCTCGTCAGCACCGCGGCGGCCACCGCGACGGCGACCCCCGTGCGCAGGCCGCGCCGTCCGCCGCCCACGGGACGGCCCGGATACCCCGGATGGACCGGGTAGGGGGCATACGGCGGATGGGCGGGCGGCGCGGGATGCCCCGGCGCCGGACCGTCCGGGCGCGCCGCCGGACCCCATGCGGCGGCCGGGGCCGCGGGGCGCGTCCGGTCCGTCCATGCCCCGCCGTCCCACCAGCGCTCGGTGGCGGGAGCGTCACTTGTCTGCCCCGGGTCGGGGTACCACCCGGGAGGAGTCACCTGCGTCATGGCCCCACCGTATGAGGCGTCCGTGAAATCGATATGAGAGGACCCCCTTCGACGGCCACCCGCCGTCCACCGGACGGCCACCCGGGCGGGCCGCCTCGGGGAGCCCGCCGGGAACCTCGGGGAGCCTCGGGGAACTGCGGCGGGCCGCCGGCAGCCGTCCGGGACTCCGCTCGTCGCGAAACCCCGTCCGCCGCCCCTGTGTCGACATGTCCCGCTTTCCCCGGGCAGGCCGCGGACCTGCCGCGTCGCCCTCCCATACCGCGCCGTCACCCGCCACGGCAACCGGTACCCACAGGGGCCTCCGCTCCGGCGGCACGGGGGCTAGGCTCGGGTCCCGTACGTCGTTCGGGCGACTTGGGGAGGTAGCGGGATGACGGAGGCCCGGCCGGGAGCGGCCGCCTCGGCTTCCCTGCGGGAGCGCGACGAGGAGATCACCGCCGTCCTGCGCGCGGTGGACACCCTGTGCACCGACCGGTCGTCCTCGGGCGGACTGCTGGTCTTCCAGGGCGAGGCGGGACTCGGCAAGACCGCCCTGCTGACCGAGACCCGCCGCATCGCCGAGGAACGCGGCTGCGCCGTCTGGTCGGCGCGCGGCGGCGAGATCCTGCGGTCCGTCCCGTTCAACGTGGTACGGCAGTTGCTCCAGCCGGCGCTGCTCGCGCTGCTGCCCGAGGAGGCCCGCGAGTACCTCGGCGACGCGTACGGCATGGCCGGCCCCGCCCTCGGCATAGCGGAACCCGGCGACGGGCACGCCGACCCGCAGGCCGTGTGCGAGGGTTTGGTCACCGCGGTGCGCCGGCTGGCCGACCGCGCCTGGCCGCTGGTGCTGCTCATCGACGACGCCCACTGGGCCGACGAGGAGACGCTGCGCTGGCTGGCCGCGTTCGCCGAACGCCTCGACGACCTGTCCGTCCTCCTCGTGGTGACCCGCCGGCCCGGCGAGGTGAGCGGCGACAGCGCCCGCCTGCTCGGCGAGGTCGCCGCCGCCGCGGGCGTGAGCGACCTCAGCACCCTGTCGCCCGGCGCCACCGCCGACCTCACCCGCGCCACCCTCGGCGGGCACGCCGACCCGCCGTTCTGCCGCGAGGTGTGGGCCGTCACCGGCGGCAACCCGTACGAGACCGTCGAACTCCTCGCCAAGGTCCGCGACAGCGAACTCGAACCGGTGGAGGCCCGCGCCGGCGAACTGCGCGAGCTGAACCGCTCCGCGCGCGGCGGCGGCCTCGTGGCCCGCCTGGAGGAACTCGGCATCGACGCCACCCGGTTCGCCTGGGCCGCCGCCATCCTGGGCACCGGCATCTCCCTGGACCTCGTCGCCCGCCTCGCCACCATGGACCGCGCGGACGCCGCGCGCTGCGCCGAACTGCTGTGCGGCGCCCGCATCCTGACCGAGCCCGACCAGCCGAGCGGGCGGGGCGACGGCGGCGACCTGGAGTTCGTGCACCCGCTGATCGCCACCGCCGTCTACAACTCCATCCCGGACGCGCTGCGCACCGCCATGCACGGCATCGCCGCGCAGGTCGTCGCCGATTCCGGGCTCGGCGCCGCCGCGGCCTCCCAGCACCTTCTGCAGGTCCACCCGGACGACGACGAGGAACTCGTCGACCAGCTGCGGCAGGCCGCCCGCGAACACCTCGCCGTCGGCGCCCCCGACGCGGCCCGCCGCTGCCTGGAACGGGCCCTGCGGGAACCGCCCACACCCGACGTCCACGCGCGCGTGCTCTACGAACTGGGCTGCGCCACCCTGCTGACCGCGCCCGCCACCACCATCGAGCACCTCCAGCTCGCGCTGAGCATGCCCGGAGGCCTGGACGGCGGCACCCGCGTGGACGCCGTCTGGCGGCTCTCCCAGGCGCTGCTGCACAACAACCAGCTGGAGGAGGCCGTCCGCACGGTCGAGGCGGAGGCCGCCCGCCACGCACCGGGCCCCGTCCGGCTGCGGCTGCACGCCGTGCAGTACATGTGGGAGGGCCTGCACGCGGGCGCGTCGATCTCGGCCGACCGCTCCGCCCGGCTCGCCGAACTCGCCGCCGGCTGCACCGGACGCGACAACTCCGAGCGGGCGCTGCTGATCCTGCGCGGTTTCGACGCCATGGCCCGCGGCGAGAACGCCGAGGAGGTCGTCGAGCTGTGCGACCGCGCCCTCGTCAACGGCCGCCTCGCGCCCGGACTGGGCTGGACCGACACCGAGTGGGGCATCGAACTCCTGCTGATGCTCGCCGGGGCGTACGCCTACAGCGACCGCCTCGACCGCGCCGAGACCCTCTACAACGAAGCGCTGCGCGCCTACGAGACGGCCCGCTGGAACGGCGGCCACCTCGCTCTCGCGCACGCCTACGTCGGCCTCGGCCACCGCAGGCGCGGCCGGCTCCGGGAGGCGGAGGCGTCCCTGCGTGAATCGCTGCGCATCGCCGAGCGGGTCGGCCGCGGACTGCCCCTGTACTGGACCGCCACCTGCAACCTCGTGGACACGCTGCTCGCCCGCGGGCACGTCGAGGAGGCGTGGGAGGTCGCCGAGCGCTACGAGTTCGCGCCGCCCTACCCGTCCACCATCGTGATCCCCGATCCGCGCAGCGTCCGCGGCAGGCTGCTGCTCGCGGCCGGCCGCGCCAAGGAGGGCGTCGGGGAACTGGAGGCGGCCGAGAAGGCGGCGGCCGTGCGCGGCCACCACAACCCGGTCATGGTGCCCTGGGCGGCCGACCTGGCCCGCGCCCTCGCCGCCGAGGACCCGGCCCGGGCGGCCCGGCTCGCCGCCGACGTCCGCCGCCAGGCCGAGCGGTTCGGCACCGACACCGCCATAGGAGAGGCCCTGCGCTGCGCCGCCGCCCTGGAGACCGGCCAGCGCGCGGTCCGCTTGGCCGCCCAGGCCGTCACCTACCTGGAAGCCTCACCCTGCCAGTACGAACACGCCGCCGCCCGCGTCGAGTACGGCATCGCCGCCCGCTCCGTCCCCGAACTCAACCGCGGCCTGGCCCTGGCCCGCTCCTGCGGCGCGGACGGCCTGGCAGCCCAGGCCCGGGAGGTGCTGGAGGCGGGGCGCGGCCTGCGGTAGCGCGCACGGCGCGGGCGATCGCCGGCCCACGTCTCCCACGTGCCCCGGCCGTCCTTCGCCGGGCCCGGCTCAGCCCTCGTCCGGCTCCTCCGCCAGCACCCGCTGGGCCACCGCGAACGCCGAGTTCGCCGCCGGGACACCGCAGTACACGGCGGTCTGCAGGAGGACCGCGCCGATCTCGTCGGGGGTGAGGCCGCCCCGCCGGGCCGCGTGCAGGTGCAGGGCCAGTTCGTCGTAGTGGCCGTGGGCGACCAGGGCCGTCATGGTGATCATGCTGCGCTCGCGGCGGGTGAGCGTCGGGTCGGTCCAGATCTCGCCCCAGGCGTAGCGGGAGATGAAGTCCTGGAAGGGGGCCGTGAACGCCGACTGCCGGGCCTGCGCGCGGTCCACGTGCGCGTCGCCGAGCACCTCGCGCCGCACCCGCGTGCCCCGCCCCGGCGGGCCGTCGAGGTGGGTGCGCAGCGCGGCGAGGACGGCCTCGGGGCACTGCGCGGGCGCCAGGTGGGAGGCGCCCGGGATCTCCACCAGGGTCGCGTGCGGCACCGCGTCGGCGATCTCCCGCAGGTGCGCGGGCGGCGTGGCCGGGTCCTCGCGGCCCGCGACCAGCAGCGTGGGCGCGCCGATCCCGGACAGCCCGCCGGTCAGGTCGAAGGCGGCCAGCGCGTCACAGCAGGCGGCGTACGCCTCCGGGTCGGCCTCCCGGTGGTCCCGGACCAGTCGCGGCACGGTGAAGTCCCCGGCGAACCACCGCGCGCCGGCGCTCTCCGCGAGCTGTGCCAGGCCCTCGCGCCGGACCCGCGCGGCCCGCTCCCGCCACGGCCCCGCACCCCCGAAACGGGCCGAGGAGCAGAGCACCGCCAAGGACGCCACCCGCTCGGGATGGCGCACGGCCAGTTGCAGCCCCACCGCACCGCCGAGGGAGACACCGGCGTAGGCGAACCGCTGGACGCCGAGCGAGTCCGCGAGGTCCAGCACCAGGCCGGCGAGGTCGGCCACGGTCGCGCCCGCGCCGATCAGGCCGGCCGGGCTGCCGCCGTGGCCGGGCAGGTCCCAGCGGACCACCCGGTGCGAGACCGCCAGTTCCGGGGCGACCTCGTCCCACAGGGCGTACGACGTGCCGAGCGAGGGCCCGAGCAGCAGCGGGGGAGCGGAGGCGGGGCCTTCGAGGAGGTGGTGCAGGGTCAACGTCGCTCCAGTGCACGGTCGGTGAGGGCGCCCGCCGAGCCGGTGTGGCGGGCGGGGTCGGTCAGCCGGTCCAGGTCCACGTCCAGGCCGCGCACTTCCGGCTCCTGGGCGAGGAGGTCACCGAGGGTCCGGCCCTCGGCGTAGGCGCGGCGGGCGAGACCGGTGAGCAGGTCCCTGGCCCGGGCACGGCCCAGCCGCCCGGCCAGCTCCGCCGACAGCCGCTCGGAGACGATCAGACCGTGGGTGAGCCCGAGGTGGGCGCGCATGGCGTCCGCGTCCACCCGCAGCCCCTCGGCCAGCTCCGCCGCGTCGCGGGCCGCGCCGCCGGCCAGGCGCAGCAGGTCGCGCAGCGGCTCCCACTCGGCGTGCCAGGCACCGGCCGGGCGCTCGTCCTCGGCCGCCATCGACGCGTACAGCGTGGCCGCCAGCTGCGGGGCGCGCCGGGCGGCGGCGGCGATCAGCGTGGCGCGCACCGGGTTCGCCTTGTGCGGCATGGCCGACGAGCCGCCCCCGCCGCCCTCCGCCACCTCCAAGATCTCGGTCCGGCCCAGCACGAGGACGTCCGCGGCCGGCTTGCCCAGCGCCCCGGCGGTGAAGGCGAGGCAGCCGGCCAGGTCGGCGATCGGGGTGCGCAGGGTGTGCCAGGGCAGCGCCGGTGCCCGCAGGCCGACCTCCCGGGCGTACGCCGTCACCAGCGCGCCCGGGTCCCCGGCGCCGTACGCGGTGAAGGCCGCCAGCGTCCCGGCCGCGCCGCCGAGCTGCGCGGGCAGCGACTCCCGCACGTGGGCGACGCGGTCGCGGGCGTCGAGCACCAGGGAGCGCCAGCCGGCCGCCTTCAGGCCGAACGTGGTCGGCACGGCGTGCTGGGTCAGGGTCCGGCCGGGCAGGGCGGTGTCCCGGTGCCGGGCGGCCAGCCGGGCCAGCGCGGCGGCGGCCCGGTCCAGGTCGGCCAGGACCGGGCCCAGGGTGCGCGCGGCGACCAGCATGGCCGCGGTGTCCATGATGTCCTGGCTGGTCGCGCCCCGGTGGACATAGGGCCCGTACTCCTCCCCGACCGCCCCGGTGAGGTCCGCGACCAGCGGGATGACGGGGTTGCCGCCGGAGCGGGCGCGGGCGGCGAGGCCGGGGAGGTCGAAGCGGTCCGGGTCGGCGGCGCGGGTCACCGCGTCGGCCGCCGGGGCCGGGGCGAGGCCGAGGGCGGCCTGCGCCCGGGTGAGGGCGGCCTCCGCGTCGAGCAGCGCCGCGAGGAAGGCGGTGTCGCTCGTCGTGGCCGCGGCCGGGGAGCCGGCCCAGCCGGGCCCGAGCAGGCCGCCACCGGCGTCGGACGGGGGTGCGGATGGTGCGGGTCGTGTCACCGGAACTCCAGGAAGACCGTCTCGCCCTCGCCTTGAAGGCGGATGTCGAAACGGTAGGCCCCGCCGCTCTCCCGCACGGCGACCAACGTGCCGCGCCGTGCCCCGTCCAGCCGGGCGAGCAGCGGGTCGGCGGCCAGCGCCGCGTCGTCGCCGGGCAGGTAGATCCGGGTGAACAGGTGGACGAGCAGCCCGCGCGCGAACACGCACACGCTGAGGTAGGGGGCGTTGCGGCCGCGGGCGCCGGGCCGCAGCGTGCGCGTGTACCAGTGGCCGTCGGCGTCGGTCCGGCTCCGGCCGAAGCCGGTGAACTCCACGCCGTTGCGGCCGAGGAAGCCCCCGGAGGCCGCGTCGCGCCGCATCGAGCCGTCGACGGCGGGCAGCGCGCCGTCCGGGCCGGGCCCCCACACCTCGATCAGCGCGTCGGGCAGCGGACGGCCCGCGCCGTCGGTGACGTACCCGTGCACGGTGACCGTGTCGGGGTGGCCGAGCGGGGCGATCTCCTCGCCGCCCGGGAAGGGCAGCGCGTACCCGTAGAAGGGGCCCACGGTGTGCGACGGCGTGGGCGGCAGGCCCTGCGGGCCGCTCGGGTCGGTGGTCGTCATGGCGGGTCAGCGTCCTTCTTCGGTCCAGGTGGCGGCCGGGCCGTCCAGCACGATGTCCCAGTGGTAGCCGAGCGAGAACTCCGGCACCGACAGGCTGTGGTCGTAGGCGGCGACCAGCCGCTGCCGGGCGGCGTCGTCCGTCACGGACTGCAGGATCGGGTCGTGGCGGAAGAGCGGGTCGTTCGGGAAGTACATCTGGGTGACCAGCCGCTGGGTGAAGGCCGGGCCGAAGACCGAGAAGTGGATGTGGGCCGGGCGCCAGGCGTTGACGTGGTTGCGCCACGGGTAGGGGCCCGGCCGGACGGTGGTGAACCGGTAGCGGCCCTCGGCGTCGGTCAGGGTGCGGCCGGCGCCGGTGAAGTTCGGGTCGAGCGGGGCGTCGTGCTGCTCGCGCCGATGGGCGTAGCGCCCGGCCGAGTTGGCCTGCCAGATCTCGACGAGCTGGCCGCGCACCGGGCGCCCGGCGCGGTCAAGGAGCCTTCCGGAGACGGTGATCCGCTCACCGACCGGTTCCCCGGTGTGCTGCCGGGTGAGGTCGCTGTCGGTCTCGGTGACGTCCCGTTCCCCGAAGGCCGGCGAGGACAGCTCGACCAGCTCCGGGTCCTGGCCGGTGTCGATGGCGACCAGCGGCCGCCGGGGGTGGCGCAGCGCCGAGGAGCGGTAGGGCGGGTAGTCGCGGCGCGGATGGTGCTCGGCGGGCGCGCCGTCCGCGACGCGCTCGCCGTAGGCGGCGTGGGCGGCCGCGATCTCCTGGTCGATGTCGTGCTGGGTGAGAGCCATGGGGTCACCTGACGCTTCCTCGGCGTTTCCTGGGCGGTCGGGGACGAGGGCGCCGTCGTGGCGGCCGGCCGGGGTGCGTACCGCGTCGGCGGCATGGATGTCCCTCACGCACGGACCTCCTGCGCGACGGAGGCCGGCGCCTCCCACGGGACGCGGACCTCGGCGTCGGTCCTGGCGGCGATCTCCGCGGCGGTGACGCCGGGCGCGGTCTCCACCAGGACGAGTCCGCCGTCGGTGACGTCGAGGACGCCGAGGTCGGTGATGATCCGGCGCACGCAGGCGGTGCCGGTCAGCGGCAGCGTGCACCGGTCGAGGATCTTGGGCGAGCCGTCCTTCGCGGTGTGCGTCATGACCACGATGACCGTGCGGGCGCCGTGCACCAGGTCCATCGCGCCGCCGATGCCGGTGACCAGCTTGCCGGGGACGGCCCAGTTGGCCAGGTCCCCGCGCGCGGACACCTGCATGGCGCCGAGCACGGCGACGTCGATGTGGCCGCCCCGGATCATCGAGAAGGACAGCGCCGAGTCGAAGAAGGAGGCACCCGGCAGGACGGTGACGGTCTCCTTGCCGGCGTTGATCAGATCCGGGTCGACCTGTTCCTCGGTGGGGTACGGGCCGGTGCCCAGGATGCCGTTCTCCGACTCCAGGACCACCTCCACGCCCGCCGGCAGGTGGTTCGGGATCAGGGTGGGCAGTCCGATGCCGAGGTTGACGTACTGGCCGTCGCGCAGCTCGCGTGCCGCGCGGGCGGCCGTCTCCTCCCGGGTCCAGGCCATCACTCGCTCACCGTCTTCCGTCCGTCCGGTGCGGACACCGTCCGCTTCTCGATCCGCTTGTCGGCGGCCTGCTCCGGGGTGAGGGCGACCACCCGCTGGACGAAGATCCCCGGCAGGTGCACCGCGTCCGGGTCCAGCTCGCCGGGCTCCACCAGCTCCTCCACCTCGGCGATCGTGATCTTCCCGGCCATCGCGGCCGGCGGGTTGAAGTTGCGGGCGGACCGCTGGAAGACCAGATTCCCGTGCCGGTCGCCGCGGGCCGCGCGGACCAGGGCGAAGTCGGTGCGGATACCCCGCTCCAGGACGTACTCCACGCCGTCGAACGCGCGGACCTCCTTGGCGGGCGAGGCCAGCGCGACGCCGCCGTGGCCGTCGTAGCGCCAGGGCAGGCCGCCGTCGGCGACCTGGGTGCCCACCCCGGCCGGGGTGTAGAAGGCGGGGATGCCCGCGCCGCCGGCCCGCAGCCGTTCGGCGAGCGTGCCCTGCGGGATCAGCTCGACCTCCAGTTCCCCGGCCAGGTACTGCCGGGCGAACTCCTTGTTGGCGCCGATGTAGGACCCGGTCACCCGGGCGATCCGCCCGGCCGCGAGCAGCACCGCGAGGCCGGACTCCATGGCCCCGCAGTTGTTGGAGACGACCGACAGGCCACCCCTGCCGTGCTCGTGCAGCGCCTGGATCAGCACGTTCGGCACACCGCTCAGTCCGAACCCGCCCACCGCCAGCGACGCGCCGTCGGGCACGTCGGCCACCGCCTCCTCGGCCGTGGCGACCACCTTGTCCATCGAAACAAGCCTCATCTCTGCCGAGCGCCGCACACATCAGTCAGGCGAATCAGTCAGGCGAATCAGTCAGGCGAATCAGTCAGGGCACTGAGTATTTCGGTGAAGGTTCTTCACGCTGCCACCGGCGGACCGGGCCGTCAAGGCCCCGTTCGTACGGCGGTCGCCGCCGCCGGCGGGCCGGGCGCCGCGCCGGTCGTGGACGGTATCGTTCAGTGCACCAACGATATGAGCGGCGCCGGAACGGCGGAACGACCCGAGGAGCGCACATGGCCGCGGTGGACCTCTCGACCCACCCCGGGCACCTGGCCCGGCGGCTCCAGCAGGCCCACTACCTGCTGTGGAACACCATGGTCTCGGAGGAGATCACCTCGCCGCAGTTCGCGGTCCTGAACGCGCTCGTCGCCGAGCCGGGCCTCGACCAGCGCACGGTGGGGGAGCGGGTGGGCCTGGACCGCTCCACCATCGCCGAGGTCATCAGCCGGCTCGACCGGCGCGGCCTGCTCGACAAGACCCGCGACCCGCGGGACGGCCGCCGCTTCCTGCTGCGGCCGACCGAGGAGGGCCGGCGCACCCACCGCAGGCTCACCGTGCGCACCGCCCGGATGAACCAGGTCTTCCTCGGACCGCTCAGCGCCGCCGAGCAGGCGCAGTTCCTCGACCTCATCCGGCGGGTCGCGGACGCGGCCGAGGGCCTGCGCCACCCCGGGGAGCCGGGGGAGCCCGCCCCCGCCCAGCCCTGACCCCGCCCGCGGCCCTGCCCCGCCCGCCCCGGCGGTTCACCCGTACGGGCCCGGGTACCCGGCCGTCCTCCGGCAGGCGCGCAGGTGCGACAGGCGCGCGTGTGCGACGGAAGGGACGCGACACGATGAAGGCACTGACCTGGCAGGGCAAGCGTGACGTCCGGGTGGAGGACGTCCCCGATCCCACCATCCAGGAGCCGACGGACGCGGTCGTCCGGATCACCTCGTCCGGCCTGTGCGGCTCCGATCTGCACTTGTACGAGGTGCTCACCCCGTTCATGACCCCGGGCGACATCCTCGGGCACGAGCCGATGGGCATCGTGGAGGAAGTCGGACCCGAGGTGACGAACCTCAAGCCCGGCGACCGCGTGGTGGTGCCGTTCCAGATCTCCTGCGGCCACTGCTTCATGTGCTCCTCGGGGCTGCAGACCCAGTGCGAGACCACCCAGGTCACCAGCGAGCACATGGGCGCCGCCCTGTTCGGCTACACCCGCCTGTACGGCGCGGTGCCGGGCGCCCAGGCGGAGTACCTGCGCGTGCCGCAGGCGCAGTACGGCCCGATCAAGGTCCCCGAGGGGCCGTCCGACGACCGGTTCGTCTACCTCTCCGACGTGCTGCCGACCGCCTGGCAGGCGGTGGCCTACGCGGACGTGCCGCGCGGCGGCACCGTCGCCGTGCTCGGCCTCGGCCCGATCGGCGACATGGCCTGCCGGATCGCCCTGGCGCGCGGCGCCGGACGGGTGTTCGGCGTGGACCTGGTCCCCGAACGCCTGGCGCGGGCCCGGGCGCGCGGCGTGGACACCTACGACCTGCGCGGCTTCGACCACGAGAAGGAACTGGTCGCCGCCCTGCACGACGAGACCGACGGGCGCGGCCCCGACGCCGTGATCGACGCGGTCGGCACCGAGGCGCACGGCAGCAGCGTCGCCCGCCTCGTCCAGCAGACCGCCTCGGCGATGCCGCGCGCCCTGAGCGGACCGCTGGCCGAACGCTTCAGCGTGGACCGGCTCGCCGCCCTCCACACCGCCATCGACCTGGTGCGCCGGGGCGGCACGATCTCCCTGTCCGGGGTCTACGGCGGCTCCGCCGACCCGCTGCCGCTGCTCACCATGTTCGACAAGCAGCTCCAGATCCGCATGGGCCAGGCCAACGTCCGCCGCTGGGTCGACGACATCCTGCCCTGCCTGACCGACGAGGACCCGCTCGGCGTCGACGACTTCGCCACCCACCGGGTGCCGCTGTCCCAGGCGCCGCACGCCTACGAGATGTTCCAGCGCAAGCAGGACGGCGCGGTCAAGGTGCTGATGACGCCCTGACCGCGCGGACAGCGGCAGGAGCCCTCCCGGGTGCCCGGTCTCAGGGCCGGGAGCCCAGGATCTCCGTGAGGTCGTAGCGCACCGGCTCCTCCAGCTGGGCGTACGTGCAGCCGCGCGGGGTGCGGTCCGGACGCCAGCGCCGGAAACGCGCCGTGTGCCGGAACCGCGCCCCGTTCTCCATGTGGTCGTACGCCACCTCGGCCACCCGCTCGGGCCGCACCGGCACCCAGGACAGGTCCTTCTTGCCCGACCAGCGGCTCGGCGCCCCCGGCAGCCGCGCCGACTCGTGCGCCGCCTCCTCGGACCAGGCCGCCCACGGATGCCCGGCCGCGTCCTCCATCCGCAGCGGCGCCAGCTCCTCGACCAGCTCGGCGCGCTTCTTCATCGGGAAGGCGGCCGACACCCCGACGTGCTGGAGCACGCCCCGGTCGTCGTAGAGGCCCAGCAGCAGCGAACCGACGACCGGACCGCTCTTGTGGTGGCGGTAGCCGGCGACCACCACGTCCGCCGTGCGCTCGTGCTTGATCTTGAACATGGCCCGCTCGTCCTGGCGGTAGCGCAGCCCGAGCGGCTTGGCGATCACCCCGTCGAGACCCGCCCCCTCGTACTGGTCGAACCACTGCCGCGCCACCTCGATGTCGGTCGTCGCGGGCGCCACATGGACCGGCGCCGTCACCCCCTCCAGCGCCCGGACCAGCAGCGCCCGCCGGTCCGACAGCGGGACGTCCAGCAGCGACTCGCCGTCCAGCGCGAGCAGGTCGAAGGCCACGAACGAGGACGGCGTCCGCTCGGCCAGCGTCCGCACCCGCGAGTCGGCCGGATGGATGCGCTCGGTCAGCGCGTCGAAGTCCAGCCGCCCCTCCCGGGCGATCACGATCTCCCCGTCCAGCACGCACCGGGCCGGCAGCCGCTCCCGCAGCGCCGCCACCAGCTCGGGGAAGTAGCGGGTCAGCGGCTTGCCGGTCCGGCTGCCCAGCTCGGTCTCGTCGCCGTCGTGGAACACGATCGCCCGGAACCCGTCCCACTTCGCCTCGTACTGCATGCCCGGGGGGATGCTCGCCACCGACTTGGCGAGCATCGGCTTCACGGGCGGCATCACCGGCAGATCCATGCAAGCGATTGTGCGGGCATACGTCCCGGTCCGCCCGGTGTGCGAGGTGTGCGGGCTACCCCTACCGTGGCTCGCATGGGCGATGCGGTGGAACTGGACGTGGCCGGCCGGACCGTACGGCTGTCCAGCCCGGACAAGGTGTTCTTCCCGGAGCACGGGTACACCAAGCTGGACGTCGCCCGGTACTACCAGGCGGTCGCCCCCGGCATCCTGCGCGCCCTGCGCGACCGGCCCACCACCCTGGAGCGCTACCCGGACGGCATCACCGGCGAGTGGTTCTACCAGAAGCGGGCGCCCAAGGGCATGCCCGACTGGATCCCCACCGCGCACATCACCTTCCCCAGCGGGCGCAGCGCCGACGAGATGTGCCCGACCGAACAGGCCGCCGTGGTGTGGGCCGCCCAGTACGGCACGCTCACCTTCCACCCCTGGCCGGTCCGGCGCGACGACGTCGACCACCCCGACGAACTGCGCCTCGACCTCGACCCGCAGCCCGGCACCGACTACACCGACGCCGTCCGCGCCGCCCATGAACTGCGGGCGGTCCTCGATGAGTTCGGTGGGCTGCGCGGCTGGCCCAAGACCTCCGGCGGGCGCGGCCTGCACGTGTTCGTGCCCATCGAGCCCCGCTGGACCTTCACCCAGGTGCGGCGGGCCGCCATCGCGGTGGGCCGCGAACTGGAGCGGCGCATGCCGGAGCGGGTGACGACCAAGTGGTGGAAGGAGGAACGCGGCTCCCGCATCTTCGTGGACTACAACCAGACCGCCCGCGACCGCACCATCGCCTCCGCCTACTCGGTGCGCCCGCGCCCCGACGCGCCCGTCTCGGCGCCCCTGCGCTGGGAGGAGGTCGGCGTCGCCCACCCGCGCGACTTCGACATCACCACCATGCCCGCCCGGTTCGCCGAGGCCGGCGACGTGCACGCCGACATGGACGACCACGCCTACGCCCTGGACGCGCTGCTGGACCTGGCCGCGCGCGACGAACGCGAGCACGGCCTGGGCGACCTGCCCTATCCGCCCGAGTACCCGAAGATGCCGGGCGAGCCGAAGCGGGTGCAGCCGAGCCGGGCCAGGACGCCGAAGGAGGGGCCGGCCGGGGCCTGACGGTGCGTGACCGGCCGCGGGAGAGCGCTCTCCCGACGCCCACGGGCGCGCGGCTATCCTGAGCGGCAGCCGCCCGTGAGGAGCCCGAAGTGACCGAGACAGCGCCGCGCCCCACCCTGGAGGCCGTCGCCGCCCGGGCGGGAGTCTCCCGGGCCACCGTCTCCCGGGTGGTCAACGGCGCCGAAGGCGTCAGGAAACCGCTCGCCGAACGCGTCCGGCAGGCCGTGGCGGAACTCGGTTACGTCCCCAACCAGGCGGCCCGCAGCCTGGTCACCAAGCGGCACGACGCGGTCGCCGTCGTCATCGCCGAGCCCGAGACCCGCGTCTTCGCCGACCCGTTCTTCGCGCTCCAGCTACGCGGCATCAGCAAGGAGCTGACCGCCCACGACGCCCAGCTCGTGCTGCTGCTGACCGAAGGGCGCGCCGACCACGCCCGGGTCGGCCGCTACCTCGCGGGCGGCCATGTCGACGGCGCGCTCGTCTTCTCCCTGCACCTCGACGATCCGCTGCCCGGCCTGATCCAGCGGGCCGGGGTGCCGACCGTGTTCGGCGGGCGGCCCGGCTGGCGCGACGGCACGGGCGGGGCGGTGTACGTCGACAGCGACAACCGGGGCGGCGCCCGGGCGGCCGTACGGCATCTGACCGGCCTGGGCCGGACCCGGATCGGCCATATCTCCGGGCCGCTGGACCAGACCTCGGCGGCGGACCGGCTCGACGGCTTCCGGGACGTGATGGGCGACGCCGATCCCCGGCTGGTCGTGCGGGGCGACTTCACGCCGGCCGGCGGCGAGCGCGCCATGCGGGAACTCCTCGACCGCTGTCCCGGCCTCGACGGCGTGTTCGCCGCCAACGACCTGACGGCCGCCGGAGCGCTGCGCGCGCTGCGCGAGCGCGGGCTGCGGGTGCCCGAGGACGTCGCCGTGGTCGGCTTCGACGACATGCTGCCGATCGCCGAGCAGACCGACCCGCCGCTGACGACCGTCCGCCAGGACATCGAGGAGATGGGCCGCCTGATGGCCCGCCTCCTCCTGCGCGGCCGCCCTCCGCACACCCCCGCCGAGAGCACGCCCCCGCCCGGTGTCGTGCTCCCGACGACCCTGGTCCGACGGGCCTCGGCCTAGCTGCGCCCCCGGGGGCCTCACCGCACCGTGCTGCCGCGGCCCGGCGCGCTCGCCTCACGGCTGCGGCGACGCGCTCCTGATCACCGCGAAACGCGCCCCGTGCGGGTCGTCGAGGCGGGCGACGCGGCCGACGCCCGGGAGGTCCGTGGCGGGCACGCGGACGCTGCCGCCCAGCTCCCCGGCGCGGGCGACCACGGCGTCCGGGTCCGCCACCTCGAAGTACGGCAGCCAGTGCGCGCCGCCTGGCGCCGGGTCCTCCGCGAGCGGTACGACACCGCCGAACATGGCGTCCTCACCGCCCTCGGCGGGGTTGACGCACGTGTAGCTGCCGCCGGGGAACGAGACCGCCGAGGTCTCCAGGCCCAGGGCCCGGTGGTAGAACGCGGCGGCCGCCGCCACATCCGGTGTGTACAGCTCGACCCAGCACAGCGAACCGGTGACACCGGCCGTGTCCAGGCCCCGGCGCTCGCCCGGCTGCCACAGGCCGAACACCACGCCCGCCTGGTCGGCGAGGACGGCCATATGGCCCTGGCCCATCACGTCCAGCGGCCGCACCAGCACCCTGCCGTGCGCCTGCTCGGCGGCCTCGGCGGTCGCCTCCGCGTCGGCGCACTGGAAGTACACCGTCCAGGCCGGCGGCCCCTGCTCCGCGGTGGCCGGCATGGCGGCGGCCACGATCCGGCCGTCCAGCTCGAAGAAGCCGTACCCGCCGGCCTCGGGGCCCGCCGAGCGCAACTCCCAGCCGAAGAGACCGCCGTAGAAGGCGCGGGTGGCGCCGAGGTCGGGGGAGCCGACGTCGATCCAGTTCGGCGCGCCTTCGACGAAACGGGTGGTGAGCATCGTCGCCCTCCTTCGCAGGGGCCCGGTGTCCGCTCTGCCGAGTCTCGCACCGCCCACCGACAACCGCCGCCGGAGCGCGTCCGCCCCGCGCGCCGCCGTGCGCGGGTCCCGCGCGCCGGGCGATCATGGCAGCGGTGCCCAAAGGCTCCCCGCCGGGTCGTTGATCCCGCGTTGATCGAACGTTTTTCGCGGCCGGGCACGCTCTCGGACATGCACACCGAGACGATCACCCCGGCCGCTCCCGCCTGGCAGGCCCAGGCCCTGTGCGCGCAGACCGGGGCCGACTTCTTCTTCCCCGAGCCGGGCAGCTCCGTACGCGAGGCCAAGCGCATCTGCGGCATGTGCGAGATGCGCCCGGCCTGCCTGGAGTACGCGCTGGCGAACGACGAACGGTTCGGCGTCTGGGGCGGCCTGTCCGAGAAGGAACGCCTCAACCTGCGCCGGGTGAGCCGCTAGGCCGACCGGGCCCACGGCCCACGGCTCCCGGCCCACGGCTCCCGGCCCACGGACGGCTCGGGCGCCCGGACGGCCGGCTCAGGCGCCCGCCCGCGCCGCCATCCGCGCCTTGCGCGCCGCCAGCTTCTCGTCGAACGTGGTGGCCTCCGCGTTCAGGCCGCCCATGAACAGGCCCAGTTCCTCCTGCGCGTGCCGTCCCTCGGGGCCGAGACCGTCGATCTCCATGACCTTCAGGAAGCGCAGCACCGGCTGGAGCACGTCGTCGTGGTGGATGCGCAGGTTGTAGACCTCGCCGATGGCCATCTGGGCCGCCGCCCGCTCGAAGCCGGGGATGCCGTGGCCCGGCATGCGGAAGTTCACCACGACGTCCCGCACCGCCCGCATGGTGAGGTCGGGGGCGATCTCGAAGGCCGCCTTGAGCAGGTTGCGGTAGAAGATCATGTGCAGGTTCTCGTCGGTCGCGATGCGCGCCAGCATGCGGTCGCAGACCGGGTCGCCGGACTGGTGGCCGGTGTTGCGGTGCGAGATGCGGGTGGCCAGTTCCTGGAAGGCGACGTAGGCGACCGAGTGCAGCATCGAGTGGCTGTTGTCGGACTCGAAGCCCTCGCTCATGTGCGCCATGCGGAACCGCTCCAGCTTGTCCGGATCGACCGCGCGCGAGGTGAGCAGGTAGTCGCGCATCACGATGCCGTGCCGGCCCTCCTCGGCGGTCCAGCGGTGCACCCAGGTGCCCCAGGCGCCGTCCCGGCCGAACAGCGAGGCGATCTCGTGGTGGTAGCTGGGGAGGTTGTCCTCGGTCAGCAGGTTGACGACGAGGGCGATCCGGCCGATCTCCGTGACCTGGGACTGCTCCTTCTCCCAGGCCTCGCCGTCCGCGAACAGGCCGGGGAAGTTGCGGCCGTCGCTCCAGGGGACGTACTCGTGCGGCATCCAGTCCTTGGCGACCTGCAGATGCCGGTTGAGTTCCTTCTCGACCACTTCCTCCAGGGCGTACAGCAGCCGGGCGTCGGTCCAGGCGGCGGACGCGCTGCCGAGGTGGGGAGAGGCGATCGTCACGGGCACTCCAGGGGGACGTACGGGCCGGTCGGGAGCCGGCGCGAACAGCAAGGGGGAACGGGCGACCGCGCCGGCGAGCGGGGCCGGCGCGGTGAACCTACGGAATCGTAGGCTACGAAACCGTAGGTTACGAAGCCGTAGGTTAAGGGTGCTGTAAAGGCCGCTGATCAGGCCGTTCCGCCGGGGGAGTTGCCCGGGTGTGCCCCGGCCCCGGGACCCGCAGGTCCCGGGGCCGCGCGGGCGGGTCGCTCACCTGCCCGGGCGCACGGCTCCCACAAGAGTACCGAGAGGCATGTCACACGGGCCCTCCGGCTCCCCCCTGTCGCGGATGTCCCCCGTGGCCGCCTCGGAGCCCCGCCCGCCCGGGAGTTCGGCCCCCGGCCGCCCCCCGGCCGCCGCCCCGGATCACTGCCCGGAGTGCGCGACGGCCTCGCGGGTGGTCTCCGTCAGTTCCCCCTCCTCCAGCAGGAGCCACCGGGTGATGCCGATCGACTCCAGGAACGGCAGGTCGTGGGCGGCCACGATCAGCGCGCCCTCGTAGGACTCCAGCGCGGTCGTCAACTGGCGCACGCTCGCCATGTCCAGGTTGTTCGTCGGCTCGTCGAGCAGCAGCAGCTGCGGCGCGGGCTCGGCCAGCATCAGCGCGGCCAGCGTCGCCCGGAAGCGTTCGCCGCCGGACAGCGTCGCCGCCTTCTGGTCGGCCCGGGCGCCCCGGAACAGGAACCGGGCCAGCCGCGCCCGGACCCGGTTGCCGGTGGCGTCCGGCGCGAACCGGGCCACGTTCTCGGCCACGCTCAGCTCGCCGTCGAGCACGTCCAGGCGCTGCGGCAGGAACCGCAGCGGGACATGCGCGACCACCTCGCCGGACACCGGGGTCAGCTCCCCGGCGATCGTGCGCAGCAGCGTCGTCTTGCCCGCGCCGTTGCGCCCGACCAGCGCGACGCGTTCGGGCCCGCGCAGCTCCAGCCGGCCGGCCGCGCCCGCGCCGTACGCCGGCACCGGATCGAGCAGCGTGAGGACGGTACGGCCCGGCGGCACGGCCGTGTACGGCAGTTCGACGCGGATCTCGTCGTCGTCCCGGACCGCCTCCACCGCCTCGTCGAGCCGTCCCCTGGCCTCGGCCAGCTTCTCCTCGTGCAGGATGCGGTGCTTGCCCGCGGACTCCTGCGCCGCGCGTTTGCGGGCACCCATGACGATCTTCGGCTCGCGCTTGGAGTCCCACATCTTCTGGCCGTACCGCTTGCGGCGGGCCAGCTTGACCTGGGCGTCGGTGAGTTCGCGCCGCTGCTTGCGCAGATCGGCCTCGGCCACCCGGACCATCCGCTCGGCGGCCTCCTGCTCGACGGCGAGGGCCTCCTCGTACGCCGAGAAGGGGCCGCCGTACCAGGCGACCTCGCCGCCGCGCAGGTCGGCGATCTGGTCGACCAGCTCCAGCAGTTCACGGTCGTGACTGACCACGACCAGCACACCGGGCCAGGCGGAGACGGCCGCGTACAGCCGCCGGCGCGCGTACAGGTCCAGATTGTTGGTCGGCTCGTCCAGCAGCAGTACGTCGGGGCGGCGCAGCAGCAGCGCGGCCAGCCGCAGCAGCACCGACTCGCCGCCGGACACCTCGCCGACGGTACGGTCCAGGCCGATGTGGCCGAGGCCCAGCTCGCCGAGGGCGGCCAGGGCGCGCTCCTCGACGTCCCAGTCGTCGCCGACCGTCTCGAAGTGGGCCTCGGAGGCGTCGCCCGCCTCGATGGCGTGCAGCGCGGCCCGCTGCGCGGCGACACCGAGCGCCTCGTCCACGCGCAGCGCCGTGTCGAGCGTGACGTTCTGCGGCAGGAAGCCCACGTCGCCGCTGATCCGGACGGTGCCGTCGGACGGGGCCAGCTCGCCCGCGATCAGTTTCAGCAGGGTGGATTTCCCGGAGCCGTTGACCCCGACGAGCCCGGTCCGGCCGGGGCCGAAGGCGACGTCGAGGCCGGTGAGGACGGGGGTGCCGTCGGGCCAGGAGAAGGACAGGGAGGTACAGGTGATGGATGCTGACATGAGCGCCTCGCGGTTGCTGGGTGCGGTGGGCAGGGGCAACGCGTGTCGAGACACCGCGGGGCGGCGGGCACCGTGTAAGCGGGGCGGCGCAGGGCAGGAGAAAAGCCCTGGGCCGGACTCGCGGGAGGACGGCTCGCAGACCGAGGTCGCACACGTCGCACACACCTCTGGGGTGTGACGCGGTGTCTCAGGACCTCAGACGAGCAACGTCCTTCTCCAATCGACGGCAACAGGACCGCTGTACAACGTAGGAGAGCCCGGTACGGCTGTCAACGCATATTCGGGCGGCCCTCCGGACCCGCCCGCGAAGGAGGTCCGCCCCGTGCTCCACCGCTCACACCCGCACCGGCCCCCCTGCTCCCCGGCGGCGACGTCCCTGCCCGCCCGGCTGTACCTGCTGGCCTGGGACACCACCCGGATGCGCCTGACCGGCAGCGCCCATCTGCACCATCTGGTCCGGGCCGGCGCCCTCACCGAGCTGGCCCAGCGCGGGCTGCTCGTGGACGACGACGGCATCGCCACGCCCGTCGACCTCGACACCGACACCGGCGATCCGGTGCTGGACGGCCTGCTCGAACTCATCCGCGAGTCCCGCCCCCGCCGCTGGCGGACCTGGGTGACGCTGCGGGCCCGGACCACCCTGGTGGCCGTGCGCGAGCAACTGGCCGCCGAGGGGTGCCTGCGCGCCGAGAAACGGCGCGCCCTCAAGATCTTCCCGTCGGTGGACTACGTCCTGGAGCGCGCCGAGATCGCGGACACGCTGCGCGAGGAGGCGCGGGAGGCCCTCGAAGGGCCGCTGCCGGCCGCGCGGGTCGGTGAACGGGACGCCGCCGTCGTCGCCCTGGCTGCCGCCGCCGGGCTGCGCACCCTCGCCTCCGCCCGGGACCGCGCCCGCCACCGGCAGCGCATCGAGGAACTGACCGAGCGCAGCGGCGCGGCGGCCCCGGCCCTGCGCCGCGTGGTCCGCGAGGTGCGCACGGCGGTGGCCGTGGCGGCGGCTACGGCCACCGCCGCACCGGCGGGCACCTGAACGGCCCGCGCGGAGGGCAAGCGCGGGGGAAGCGGAGGGGGAAGCCGCCGCCCCTCCCGCCGGTGTACCGGTCCCGCCGCCGTCCTAGCAGGCGTCCCGCATCAGCTCCGCCAGGCCGTGGTCCAGGTCGAGCTGCCGGTGCTCCATGCCCACGGGCACCAGTTCGCTCGTGGCCTGGAGGAAACGCCGTATCTCCCCGCTGCGGACGTGCACCACGGCGGTGCCCTCGGGGGCGTGGAACTCCAGCACGGTCCGGTCGTACCCGTACGGCCGCACCCGTACGTCACCGTGCCCCTCGGGTTCCCGCAGGCCGGCCGTGAGGAGGTCGCGGGCGAAGGTCCAGCAGACCTCCACCCCTTCGAGGGTGGCCGGGGCCGGGAAGGTCATCCGGACGGCGAACGGGTCGCGCCGGTCGTAGTGCAGGGTGGCGGGGATGTTGGGCATCCGCGGCGCGGCGGCGACCAGACGCGCCTCGACGGGCTGCTCGATGACGGTGGGCAACGCCTTGCTCCCTTGTGACGTATGGCGGCCGGCGGCACGTCCGGGCGGATGAAGCCGGGCACTGGGTGAGACGCCGGATTCGCCTTCCCCGTGCACACGAGAGTCGAGTGACCTCTGTCACCGCCTTCATTCACAGACGTGACGCGTGTCTCGCACCTGGGGAAGTCCCGGGAAGCCCCTGGAAGGCCGGCGGACGTCCGGCGCGGCGCGGTCGGCGGCCTTCCCTCCGCTGCCGTGCTCCCGCCCTGCGGGCAGCGGGAGTTGGACGGCGCCGCGACCGTCTGGACGGGGCCGGGCGAGTCGGCTAGCTTCGCCCGCCATGAGGCGCTGGGGAACGACGCGAGGGACGAGCCGGACGAGCCCGACGAGCCGGACGAGCCGGATGAGCCCGACGATTCGGATGAGTCCGACGAGAGCGGCGGGAACGTCGGGAGAGGCGGGAGAGGCGGGAACGGCCGTGTCCGGCGGGCCGGTCCCGGGGCCTGCGGCGGCCCGCACCGGCCGACGGCGGAGCAGGGCCCTGGCGGGCGCGTTCCTGGTACTGGCCGCGACGGCCCTGACCGCGTCGGCGGCGCTGCCCGCGCAGGCGGGCGGCCGGCAGGGGGCTGCTCCGAGTGACCGCGCGCAGGCCGCGACCGGCGGTCGGTGGCAGGCCACGGCCGGAGGGCGGCAGGTCGCGACCGACGACCGGCAGCAGGCCGCGTCCGGAGGCCGCGCGCAGGCCGCGACCGGTGGTCAGCGGCACCCGGCCCCGCACTGGCGGCTCACCGACACCGGTACGCCCGGTGTCCGCTTCCGCGGGCTGGCCGCCGTCAGCCGTCGTACCGCCTGGGTGGCCGGCACCGGCGGCACCGTGCTGCGGACCACCGACGGCGGCCGCGCCTGGCGCGACGTGTCGCCGCCCGGCGCGGCCGGCCTGGAGCTGCGGGACATCGAGGCGTTCGACGCGCGGCGGGCCGTGGCCCTGGCCATCGGGGAGGGCGAGACCTCGCGCGTCTACCGTACGGACGACGGCGGCACGACCTGGACGGAGTCCTTCCGCAACACCGACACCCACGCCTTCTACGACTGCCTCGCCTTCTTCGACCAGCGGCACGGCCTGGCGATGAGCGACCCGGTGGACGGCAGGTTCCGCATCCTGTCCACCAGTGACGGCGGACGCTCCTGGACCGTACTGCCGGACCGAGGCATGCCCCCGGCCCTGCCCGGCGAGGCGGGCTTCGCCGCGAGCGGCCAGTGCCTGGCCACCGCCGGGTCGCACGACGTCTGGCTCGCCACCGGCGGAGGCGCACGCGCGCGCGTGCTGCACTCCGCCGACCGCGGCCGGACCTGGACGGCCACCGACACGCCGGTCCCGGCGGGCGATCCGGCCAAGGGCGTGTTCGCGCTCGCCTTCCGGGACCGTACGCACGGACTCGCGGTCGGCGGCGACTACCGGCCCGACCAGGCGTCACCCCGCGCGTCCGCCACGACCTCCGACGGCGGCCGCACTTGGCGGCCCTCGACCGTGCCGCCGCCCGCCTACCGCTCCGGCGCCGCCTGGCTCCCGCACACACCGGGCGCCGCCCTGGCCGTCGGTCCGACCGGCACCGACCTCACCACCGACGCGGGCCGCACCTGGCGGACGGTCGACTCCGGTTCGTACGACACCGTCGACTGCGCGTGGGACGGCGGTTGCTGGGCATCCGGGGAGCAGGGCCGAGTCGCTCGACTGGGGGATTGAATATCGCCTGATATGACGAACTGTTCCAGGATGCGGGTATCCGTTCCTTGACTGAGAGGAAGTGAACGGCATGCCACGCGGTTCCAGTGCCAAGCGGGAGCGCCAGTACGAGCACATCAAGGAGAGCGCGCAGGACCGGGGGGAGAGCACCGGGCGCGCCAAGGAGATCGCCGCGCGCACGGTGAACAAGGAGCGGGCCCGCTCGGGCGAGTCCAGGACCGCCAGCCGTACGTCGACGCAGGACATGTCCTCCGGCAAGCGGGGCGGCCAGCGGTCGGGACAGGGCTCCGGAGGCCCCACCTACGACCAGCTGTACGAAGAGGCCAAGCGGCGCAACGTCCACGGCCGCTCGGACATGAACAAGCAGCAGCTCCAGCAGGCCCTGGGCAAGCACTGACCCGAGCCGGGAGCCACGAGCCCCTGGCGGGGCGGGCCCGCCCCGCGGTACGACCGCGACGGCCCGCCCCGCCGCCGTACCCCGCCGTACTCCGCCGCGCCCCGAGGCGCCCCCCGGTCGCGGCCCCCGCGCACCCGCCCTCCCCTCCGGGCCGTACGCTCGACGCACCATGACGAGGATGACGACGGCGACCGTGCCCGTTCCGGCGGGCTGGCCCGCGACCGGGGAAGAGGCCCGCGCCGAACAGGACCGGTTGCGCGCGCGGGTGGTGCTGGACGAGCGGGGTCCGCTGCCCGGGACCGGTCATGTCACCGGGGTCGACGTCGCCTACGACGACGAGCGGGACGTGGTCGCCGCCGCGGCCGTCGTCCTGGACGCGGCCACGCTGGACGTCGTCGCCGAGGCCACCGCGGTCGGCCGGATCTCGTTCCCGTACGTGCCCGGGCTGCTGGCCTTCCGTGAGATCCCCACCGTGCTCGCCGCCCTGGACGCCCTGGGCCTGCCGCCCGGCCTGGTCGTCTGCGACGGGTACGGCCTGGCCCACCCCCGCCGCTTCGGGCTCGCCAGCCATCTCGGCGTGCTGACCGGGCTGCCGACGATCGGCGTCGCGAAGAACCCCTTCACCTTCGTCCACGACGACCCGGCCGCCCCGCGCGGCAGCGCCACCCCGCTGCTGGCCGGCACGGACGAGGTGGGCCGCGCGCTGCGCACCCGGGATGGCGTCAAGCCGGTCTTCGTCTCCGTGGGCCACCGCGTGAGCCTGGACAACGCCTGCGCCCACACCCTCGCCCTCACCCCGGCCTACCGCCTGCCGGAAACCACCCGCAGAGCCGACGCCCTGTGCCGCCGCGCCCTGCGCGAGGCGACGACGCACCCTCCGCACGACTGACGGCTCCCGGCCCCGAAGCCCCACCCCGGGCGGAAGGCCGCCTCCACCCCTTCCCGAGCCGGGCACCCCTCCCGACGGGCCTCGCGCCCCAATCCCCCCTGGCCCGGGGACCGCTCCCCGGTCCGAAGCCCCCCGGTCCGAAGCCCCCCGGTCCGAAGCCCCCCGGTCCGAAGCCCCCTGGTCCGAGGGCGCCCCCGCCGCACTCCAAAGCCCCCGGGTCGAGGCCGCCCACCGGCACGCGCCCTCCCGATCCAACGGACCCCGGGCTCAAGGGGCGCCGGTCCGATGGCCCTGGTCCGAAGGCCGTCCGCCGGCCCGGAGCCCCCCCTGGCGACCCCGGGCCCATCCATCCCGGGCCTGACGACCTCCGGGCTCAAGGGGCGCCGGTCCGATGGCCCTGGTCCGAAGGCCGTCCGCCGGCCCGGAGCCCCCTCCTGGCGACCCCGGGCCCATCCATTCCGGGCCTGACGACCCGCGGCCTCAAGGGGCGCTGGCCCGATGGCCCTGGTCCGAAGGCCGTTCGCCGGCCCGGAGCCCTCCTGGCGGCCTCGGGCCCATTCATCCCGGGCCTGACGACCTCCGGGCTCAAGGGGCGCCGGTCCGATGGCCCTGGTCCGAAGGCCGTTCGCCGACCGGGAGCGCCTTGGTCGCGAGGCCCGGCCTGGCGGCCCCCGGCCCCGGGCCCGGCCCGACCACCCCAGCTTCAAGGGGGCGCCGCCCCGATGCCCCTGGCCCGAAGGCCGCCCGCCGGCCCGGAGGCCCTTGGCCGGGCGCCCCCGGCCCCCCGGCCCGAGTCCTGCCGGCCCCCCGGCCCCCCGGCCCCCCGGCCCCCCGGCCCGAGAGCCCAGCCCAACGCCCCCCGCCCCTACCGCCCCACCACCGTCCGAAACGAAATCCCCGCCCCCCGCAGCCGCCCGAGGAGCGCGTCGCCCATGGCGGCGGCTGTCGTCACCTGGCCCGCCGTCTCGGGGAGGTCGTCCAGGGCGAGGGACAGGGCCGCCTCGGCGAACATCTTCGCCGTCTCGTCGTAGCCGGGGTCGCCGCCCGTCACCTCGGTGCCGACGCGCCGGCCGCCGCCCTCGCCCACGAAGCGCAGCGAGAACCAGCTCCTGGCCCGCCGCTCGGCGCTCGGCCCCTGGCCGGGGCTGAGCAGGGCGGACAGCCGGCGCCGCGCGGGCGGGAGCTGGGCCGCGGCCGCGAGCGCGCCGACGGCGGCGACCGAGCCCGCGGCGACGGGCAGGTGCCGTACGGCCGCGTAGTGGCGGTAGCGGAAGTCGGGGCCGTAGCGCTCCAGCGCCCGCGCGGAACGGGCCACGATCTGCGGGTCGATGGTGGGCAGCGGCAATGCCCAGGCGCCGACCTCCGGCGCGTAGCGCGGCGCGCCCACCGCCGGCACGGACACCCGACGGCCCGTCAGCCGCGGCTCGTGCCGGGCCCGCTCCCGCGCGGCGGCCCGCATCCGCAGCGGACGCCCGAACTGGTTGAGCGCGGAGGCCAGGGTCCCGCCCGAGAACGCCGCGTCCACCCGGACGAACCCGTCCACCGTCAGCGGCACGCCCTCCGGCAGCTCACGCACGGTGGCGTACACGCCGAGGTCGTGCGGCACGGAGTCGAAGCCGCAGGCGTGCACCAGGCGCGCGCCGGTCTCCCGCGCGCGGGCGTCGTGCCGTACGTACATCAGGTCGACGAACTCGGGCTCCCCGGTGAGGTCCAGATAGTCCGTGCCGCTGTCCGCGCAGGCGGCGACCAGCTCCTCGCCGTACGTCACATAGGGGCCCACGGTGGTGGCCAGCACCCGCGCCTGCCGGGCCAGCGCGCGCAGGGAGGCCGGGTCGGCCACGTCCGCGCGCACCACCGCGACCCGCGCCGCGCCGGGCAGCCGGTCGCGCAGTTCCCGCAGCCGGTCCTCGTTGCGGCCGGCGATCGCCCAGCTCAGCCCCTCGGGAGCATGCTCGGCCAGGTACCGCGCGGTGAGCTTCCCGACGAAACCGGTCGCGCCGAACAGCACGAGGTCGTATGGACGCTCCGCCATGTTCGGCCTGCTCATGACATCCCTGTCGCTCATGACACCCCTCGCTCCGCTGGACCGCACCCCGTGCCCGTGCCGGTGGCCGAGGCTAGCGTGAAACGTGCCGCGCCCACCGGTGAGGGGGCGGAGGCGACTTGGCTGAGCGCTTGCTCGTCCAGGTCTTGTGTCCGGTGGGCCACGTTCTTAGCATCATCGGTGTCACATCAGTTGTGTCACAGTGAGGGGGCCGGATGGCAGCGGCGAGGACGCCAGGGCGCGACGGCCCGCTGACCGGCGTACGCGTGGTGGAACTGGCCGGCATCGGGCCGGGACCGTTCGCCGCCATGCTCCTGGCCGATCTGGGCGCCGACGTGGTCCGCGTGGACCGCCCCGGCGGCGCCGGACTCGGCATCGACCCGGCCCACGACCTCACCAACCGCAACAAGCGCTCGGTGCTCGTCGACCTGAAGGCACCGGAGGGACCGGCCCGCGCGCTCGACCTCGCCGCCCGCGCCGACATCCTCATCGAGGGCTACCGCCCCGGCGTCGCCGAACGCCTCGGCGTCGGCCCCGGACCGTGCCACGCCCGCAACCCCCGGCTGGTCTACGGCCGGATGACCGGCTGGGGCCAGGACGGCCCGCTCGCCCCGCGCGCGGGACACGACATCGCCTACATCGCCGTCACCGGCGCCCTCGGCCTGATCGGTGACCCGGACCGGCCCCCGGCCGTCCCCGCCAACCTCCTCGGCGACTACGCGGGCGGCTCGCTCTATCTGGTGACCGGAGTGCTCGCCGCCCTGCACCACGCGCGCGCGACCGGCGCCGGCCAGGTCGTGGACGCGGCCATCGTGGACGGCACCGCGCACCTGTCCGCGATGATCCACGGCATGCTCGCCGCCGGCGCCTGGCAGGACCGCCGCCACGCCAACCTGCTGGACGGCGGCTGCCCCTACTACGGCACCTACGAGACCGCCGACGGCGGCCACATGGCGGTCGGCGCGCTCGAACCGCGGTTCTACGAGGAGTTCCTGCGCCTGCTCGGCCTGCCGGAGATGACCGGGGCGCACCTGGACGTCGGCCGCTGGGACGCGCTGCGCGAGGCGGTCACCGCCCGGTTCGCCGCCCGCACCCGCGAGGAGTGGACCGCGGTCTTCGAGGACTCCGACGCGTGCGTGGCCCCCGTACTGTCGCTGCGCGAGGCCCCGCACCACCCGCACCTGGCCGCCCGCGGCACCTTCACCGAGCACGCCGGGCTCACCCAGCCGGCCCCCGCCCCGCGCTTCTCCGCCACCCCCACCGCCGTCCGCGGCGCCCCCGCCCGCCCGGGCGCCGACACGGCCGCCGTCGCCCGCGACTGGGACCTGCCCGCACTCCTGGAGGACGGCGCCTGACGCCCCCCGGCCCCCGTTCGCTCCGCCCGGCCCCCGCCCGGCCAGGACCACACTCCCACCCTCAGCGAAAGGCTTGTCAGTGAGCACCGAAGCGTATGTGTACGACGCGATCCGCACCCCGCGCGGGCGCGGCAAGGCCAACGGCTCCCTGCACGGCACGAAGCCCGTCGACCTCGTCGTCGGCCTCATCCACGAGATCCGCGACCGTTTCCCCGGCCTGGACCCGGCCGCCGTCGACGACATCGTGCTCGGCGTGGTCGGCCCGGTCGGCGACCAGGGCTCCGACATCGCGCGCATCGCCGCCATCGCGGCCGGACTGCCCGACACGGTCGCCGGCGTACAGGAGAACCGCTTCTGCGCCTCGGGCCTTGAAGCCGTCAACCTGGCCGCGGCCAAGGTCCGTTCCGGCTGGGAGGATCTGGTCCTGGCGGGCGGTGTCGAGTCGATGTCCCGGGTGCCGATGGCCTCCGACGGCGGCGCCTGGTTCAACGACCCGATGACCAACCTCGACACCGACTTCGTGCCCCAGGGCATCGGCGCCGACCTGATCGCGACCGTCGAGGGCTTCACCCGGCGCGACGTCGACGAGTACGCGGCCCTCTCCCAGGAGCGCGCGGCCGCCGCCGTCAAGGAGGGCCGCTTCGAGCGTTCCGTCGTCCCGGTCAGGGACCGCAGCGGCCTCGTCGTCCTCGACCACGACGAGCACCTGCGCCCGGGCACCACCGCCGACTCCCTGGCCAGGCTGAAGCCGTCCTTCGCCGACATCGGCGACCTGGGCGGCTTCGACGCCGTGGCCCTGCAGAAGTACCACTGGGTGGAGAAGATCGACCACGTCCACCACGCGGGCAACTCCTCCGGCATCGTGGACGGTGCCTCGCTGGTCGCCATCGGCTCCCGGGAGACCGGCGAGCGCTACGGCCTCACCCCGCGCGCGCGGATCGTCTCCGCCGCCGTCTCCGGCTCCGAGCCCACCATCATGCTCACCGGCCCCGCCCCCGCCACCCGCAAGGCGCTCGCCAAGGCCGGCCTGACCATCGACGACATCGACCTCGTCGAGATCAACGAGGCGTTCGCGGCGGTCGTGCTCCGCTTCGTCAAGGACATGGGCCTGTCCCTGGACAAGGTCAACGTCAACGGCGGCGCCATCGCGCTCGGCCACCCGCTCGGCGCCACCGGCGCGATGATCCTCGGCACCCTCGTCGACGAACTGGAGCGCCAGGACAAGCGCTACGGCCTGGTCACCCTGTGCGTCGGCGGCGGCATGGGCATCGCCACCATCGTCGAGCGCGTCTGACCCCCAGGGCCTGTCTGACCATTCCCGTCGTCGCCCGGAGGGCGGCCGCGCGGGGTCAGGTGCGTGCTCTCGGGGTGCCGGGCGTAGAGCCTCGTACTGGGTGTACTCGGCTCTGCGCCCGGTGCGGCGAGAGGGCGTGCATGGCGTCGCGCGGCAGACGGGAATGGTCAGACAGGCCCCAGCGGCACCCCGGGCCGACCGTGCCCAGGACCCCGGACTTCTACGGAGACCCCTGACATGACCGAGAGCACCACCATCCGCTGGGAACAGGACGACACCGGTGTCGTCACCCTCGTCCTCGACGACCCGGACCAGTCCGCGAACACCATGAACCAGGCGTTCCGCGCCTCGCTCGCCGCGGTCGCCGACCGCCTGGAGGCCGAGAAGGACTCCGTCCGCGGTGTCATCCTCACCTCCGCCAAGAAGACCTTCTTCGCCGGCGGCGACCTGCGCGACCTGATCCGGGTCACCCCGGAGACAGCCCAGGAGCTGTTCGAGGGCGGCCTCGCCGTCAAGCGGGACATGCGCCGCATCGAGACCCTCGGCAAGCCCGTCGTCGCCGCCATCAACGGCGCCGCGCTCGGCGGCGGCTACGAACTCGCCCTCGCCTGCCACCACCGCGTCGCCCTCGACACCCCCGGCACCAAGATCGGCTGCCCCGAGGTCACCCTCGGCCTGCTGCCCGGCGGCGGCGGAGTCGTCCGTACCGTACGGCTGCTCGGCATCACCGACGCCCTGCTGAAGGTGCTGCTCCAGGGCACCCAGTACAACGCGCGCCGCGCCCAGGACAACGGCCTCGTCCACGAGGTGGCCGCCACTCCGGAAGAACTGCTCGCCAAGGCCCGCGCCTTCATCGACGCGAACCCCGAGTCGCAGCAGCCCTGGGACAGGCCGGGCTACCGCATCCCGGGCGGCACACCGGCGAACCCCAAGTTCGCCGCCAACCTGCCCGCCTTCCCGGCCAACCTGCGCAAGCAGACGGGCGGCGCGCCCTACCCGGCGCCGCGCAACATCATGGCCGCCGCCGTCGAGGGCGCCCAGGTCGACTTCGAGACCGCCCAGGTCATCGAGGCCCGCTACTTCGTGGAACTGGCCGCCGGGCAGACCGCGAAGAACATGATCCAGGCGTTCTTCTTCGACCTGCAGGCCGTCAACTCCGGCGCCAACCGCCCCCGGGGCGTCGAGCCCCGCCAGGTCCGCAAGGTGGCCGTGCTCGGCGCCGGGATGATGGGCGCGGGCATCGCCTACTCCTGCGCCCGCGCGGGCATCGAGGTCGTCCTCAAGGACGTCTCCCTGGAGTCCGCCGTCAGGGGCAAGGGTTACTCCGAGAAGCTGTGCGCCAAGGCCGTCTCCCGGGGCCGTACCAGCCAGGAGAAGGCGGACGCGCTGCTGGCCCGCATCACGCCCACCGCGGACGCGGCCGACCTCGCCGGGTGCGACGCGGTGATCGAGGCCGTCTTCGAGGACCCGGCGCTCAAGCACAAGGTGTTCCAGGAGATCGAGCACGTCGTCGCCCCGGACGCGCTGCTGTGCTCCAACACCTCCACGCTGCCCATCACCGTCCTCGCCGAGGGCGTCGAACGCCAGGGCGACTTCATCGGGCTGCACTTCTTCTCGCCGGTCGACAAGATGCCGCTGGTCGAGATCATCAAGGGCGACCGCACCGGCGACGAGGCGCTGGCCCGCGCCTTCGATCTGGTCCGGCAGATCAACAAGACCCCGATCGTCGTCAACGACTCGCGCGGCTTCTTCACCTCCCGGGTCATCGGCCACTTCATCAACGAGGGCGTGGCGATGGTCGGCGAGGGCATCGAGCCCGCCTCCGTCGAGCAGGCCGCCGCCCAGGCCGGCTACCCGGCCAAGGTGCTGTCCCTGATGGACGAGCTGACCCTCACCCTGCCCCGCAAGATCCGCAACGAGTCCAAGCGGGCCGTCGAGGAGGCCGGCGGCACCTGGCCCACGCACCCCGCCGAGGCGGTCATCGACCGCATGGTCGACGAGTTCGGCCGCACCGGCCGCAGCGGCGGCGCCGGCTTCTACGAGTACGGCGAGGACGGCCGGCGCGCCGGGCTGTGGCCGGGCCTGCGCGAGCACTTCACGAAGCCCGGGTACGAGATCCCGTTCCGGGACATGCAGGAGCGGATGCTCTTCGCCGAGGCGCTCGACACGGTCAAGCTGCTGGAGGAGGGCGTCCTGACCTCCGTCGCCGACGCCAACATCGGCTCGGTCTTCGGCATCGGCTTCCCCGGCTGGACCGGCGGCGTGCTCCAGTACGTCAACGGCTACGAGGGCGGCCTGCCCGGCTTCGTGGCCCGCGCCCGCGAGCTGGCCGGGCGCTACGGCGAGCGGTTCACCCCGCCCGCCCTGCTGGTGGCCAAGGCGGAGCGCGGGGAGACCTTCACCGACGGGCGCTGAGGCACCGCTCAGCCGGAGGGCGTGCCGCGCGGCACGCCCTCCGCGGCGGGTCCGGCCTCGGGGGAGCCGACCCACTCCCGCAGCTCCTCCTTCAGGGACCGCTGGAAGGTGGTGAGCAGGGCCTGCACCACCAGCGGGTGCATATGGGCCGACAGGGACTTCACGTCCTCGGTGTCCCGCTCGGCCACCGCGTCGCGCAGCAGCCCGGACAGCTCGCGGGCGGCCGCGCGCGCGTGCGCGATCAGCGCCGTACGGGCGGCGAGGACGGTCTCCTCGGACAGCGGTACGTCCAGCAGCTCCACCCCGAGCCGCAGCAGCCCGGTGTCGACGCGGAAGGACGCGCCGTCCGGGGCGAGGGCGAGGATGTCCATCGCGGCGAGCCGCTCCACCTCGTCGTCGCCGAGCGGCCGCCCGGCCCGCCGCGCCAGCTCGCGCCGGGTCACCGTCTCCACGCTCTCCGGCGCCCAGGAGGCGACGACCGCGCGGTGCACGGCCAGGTCGTGCGGGCTGAGGCCGGGCGGGAGCTGCCGGAGGTGGCGTTCGATCGCGGCGAGCGTCATGCCCTGGTGCTGCATCTCCTCGATCAGCGCCAGCCGGGCGAGGTGGTCGCCGCCGTAGTGGCCGACCCGGCGCGGGCCGATCGCGGGCGGCGGGAGCAGGCCCCGGCTGCCGTAGAAGCGGACCGTGCGCACCGTGACGCCGGCCCGTGCCGCCAGCTCGTCGATCGTGAGGGCCGGCTCGCCGCCGTCGGTCGTCGTCATGTGCAGCAGTATCGCTGTCTCACCATTGGTGTGAAAGCCGGGAGCCGATCTTCGCAGGTCATGTGAGAAGTTCCGCTCTGTGACATCTGCCATCGCATGAGAAGTGATCTCTCTGGGAAGGTGCTCTTCTGGTCTGTACCGCGTCATGGGTGGTGCGGGCCGCAACTTGTACGGACACCCGGGCGCACCCGCCCGGGGCACCAGAGAGTGGAAACCACCCGTGAGCAAGGACTCCGCGCACACGGCACAGGTCGCCGAACATCCCCAGGCGACCGGAACGCCCGCAGACGCGGGCGATGCCGGGTACAGCAAGGACCTCAAGCACCGCCACGTCAACATGATCGCCATCGGCGGGGCGATCGGCACCGGCCTCTTCCTGGGCGCCGGCGGCCGCCTGCACACCGCGGGTCCGGCGCTGGCCCTGGCCTATCTGGTCTGCGGCATCTTCGCCTTCTTCGTCGTACGCGCCCTGGGCGAGCTGGTCCTGTACCGGCCCTCCTCGGGGTCCTTCGTGTCGTACGCGCGCGAGTTCCTCGGCGAGAAGGGCGCCTATGTCGCCGGCTGGATGTACTTCCTGAACTGGTCGACGACCGGTATCGCCGACATCACCGCGATCGCGCTCTACACGCACTACTGGAGCATGTTCACGCCCATCCCGCAGTGGGTGCTGGCGCTGATCGCGCTCGCCGTGGTGCTCACCGTGAACCTGATCTCGGTGAAGATCTTCGGCGAGATGGAGTTCTGGTTCGCGATCGTCAAGGTCGCCACCCTGGTCGGCTTCATGCTGATCGGCATCTGGCTGCTGGCCACCCGGCACCCGGTGGACGGCGCCACCCCCGGCTGGAGCGTGATCAGCGACCACGGCGGCCTGCTGCCGCACGGCGCGATGCCGGTCGTCCTGGTAATGCAGGGCGTGATCTTCGCCTACGCCGCCCTGGAGCTGGTCGGCGTCGCCGCGGGCGAGACCGCCGAGCCGGAGAAGATCGTCCCGCGCGCGGTGAACTCGATCATGTGGCGGGTCGCCCTGTTCTACGTCGGCTCGGTGGTCCTGCTCGCCCTGCTGCTGCCGGGCTCGGTCTACTCGGGCGACCAGAGCCCGTTCGTCACCGTCCTGTCCAAGATCGGCGTGCCCGCGGCCGGCGACGTCATGAACCTCGTGGTCCTCACCGCGGCCATGTCCTCGCTGAACTCCGGCCTGTACTCCACCGGCCGCATCCTGCGCTCCATGGCGATGGCCGGCTCCGCGCCGAAGTTCACCCGGGTGATGAGCCGCAGCCAGGTGCCCTACGGCGGCATCCTGCTGACCTGTGCGGTCTGCGTGCTGGGTGTGGGCCTGAACTACCTGGTGCCCAGCCAGGCCTTCGAGATCGTGCTGAACGTCGCCTCCCTGGGCATCGTCAGCACCTGGGTGATCATCATGATCTGCCACCTCGTCTTCGTCCGCCGCGCCAAGGCGGGCCTGGTCACCCGGCCGCACTTCCGCCTGCCCGGCAGCCCGGTCACCGAGATCGCCACGATCGCCTTCCTGATGGTCTGCCTCGGCCTGATGTGGAAGGACCCCGAGGTGGGCCGCAAGACCCTCTTCCTCATCCCGGTGATCGCCCTCATGCTGGTCGCCGGCTGGTTCGGCGTCCGCCGCCGCGTCACCGAGGAGGCCACCCAGCCTCCCGCCGCCCCCACGAAGTAGCAGCCGCGGCCTGCGGCCGCGAAGGACAGGCCGGGCGCCCCGTGCGGGGTGCCCGGCCCTTTCTCATCCGGTGTGCGCCCGGTGGGCGGCCTCGATCTTCTTCCAGGACTTCGGCTGCGCGACCGCAGTCCCCGCCTTCGCCCTGGCGAGCGGCCGGGCCGCGGGCGCGGCCGGCTTCGACGGCTGGAACAGCCAGGTGTCGAACAGCCCCGCGAGCGGCTTGCCGGACACCTGCTCGGCGTACTTCTCGAAGTCGGCCACCGACGCGTTCCCGTACGCGTGCGCCTGCGGCCAGCCCTTCAGGATGCGGAAGAACGCGGTGTCACCGACCTCGTTGCGCAGCGCCTGGATGGCGGCCGCGCCCCGGTCGTAGACAGCGGCGTCGAACTGATCGTCCGCGCCCGGGTCACCGGGCTTGACCGTCCAGAACGCGTCGCCGGCCGGGTGCGAGGCGTACACGTAGTCCGCGAGCTGCTGCGCCGTGCCCTCGCCCTCGTGCTCCGACCACAGCCACTGCGCGTACGTCGCGAAGCCCTCGTTGAGCCAGATGTCCTTCCAGCCCTTCACCGACACGTCGTCGCCGTACCACTGGTGGGCCAGCTCGTGCACGACCACCGAGACGTTGGAACCGTTCGCGAACTGCTTGGGGCTGTAGAAGACCCGGGTCTGCGTCTCCAGCGCGTACCCGGTGGTCGTGTTCGGGACATAACCGCCCGCCGAGCTGAACGGATACGGCCCGAAATAGCCGCTCAGCCAGTCGACGATCTCCCCGGTGCGCTCCACGCTCGCCCGCGCCGCCCCGTCGTTGTCACCGAGGTCCTTGCTGTAGGCGTTGACGACCGGCACCCCGCCCTCGGAGGTGCCGGTGGTGAGGTCGAACTTCCCGAGCGCGAGCGTGGCCAGGTAGGTCGCCTGCGGCTTGTTCTGCCGCCAGTTGTAGCGGGTCCAGCCCAGCTTCGAGCTGGTCGACTGCAACGTGCCGTTGGAGATCGCCTGGGTGCCGTCCGGCACCGCCACCGACACGTCGTACGTGGCCTTGTCGCTCGGGTGGTCGTTGCTCGGGAACCACCACCAGGCCGCCTCGGGCTCGTCCGCCACGACCGCCCCGTCCGGGGTGCGGTGCCAGGTGGTGAAGCCGTACGCGCTCTTCGTGGACGGCACCCCGCTGTAGCGGACCACGACCGTGACCGGCGTGCCCTTGTCCAGCGGTGTCTTCGGGGTGACGACCAGCTCGTGCGGCCCGGACGTGGTGAAGGCGGCCTTCGTGCCGTTGACCCGCACCTCGCTCACGTCGAGGAGGAAGTCCAGGTCGAAGCTGGACAGGTCCTGCGTGGTGCGGGCCGTGATCGTCGCCGTGCCCTCCAGCTCGTCCGTCGCGGGCTGGTACGTCAGCCGCAGGTCGTAGTGGGAGACGTCGTAGCCGCCGTTGCCGTAGTCGGGGTAGTAGGGGTCGCCGATGCCCGGCGCGCCGGGGGAGTGGCTCGCGGCCGATGCCGGGATCGCCAGCAGGAGGGAGGCCGCCGCCAGTGCGCCCGGCACGATGATTCTGCGGTGCACGTCAGCTCCAAGTCGTAGGGGGACGGAGTCTGTTCGGAGCCTATTGAGACCCTGTGCCTCCGAGCATGTCCATGGCCACTTCTGTCACATGATCGCCATTCGGCCGTCATGAGCGGGGCCGCGTACGGACGGGACGTACACGGGCGGTCGTACATAGGCGGGTCGTACACAGGCGGGACGCGCGCACTCCTGCCGACACGTCACGTCCCCCCTTCTGCACAGCAGTTGCCCCCTGTACCGTCCCGCTCATGCCGAACAGCATGCGCATGACCATCTGGAGATGGTGCACCGCGGCGGCCACCGCCGTCCTCGCGGCCCTCTTCCTCAGCCCGGCGGCGCACGCCGCCCCTCACGCCGGCCACGCCCCGCCCGAGAGCCGGCCCGTCTACTCGTACGCGAACGCCGTCCGCGAGTCCGTCTGGGTCGACACCGGACTCGACGGCGACGGCGACGGGCACCCCGACCGCGTCGCCGCCGACATCGTCCGGCCCCGCGAAGCCGCGCAGCAGGGCCGGAAAGTCCCCGTCATCATGGACGCCAGCCCGTACTACTCCTGCTGCGGGCGCGGCAACGAGAGCCAGACCAAGACGTACGACGCGAACGGCCACGTCGTCCAGATGCCGCTCTACTACGACAACTACTTCGTGCCCCGCGGCTACGCCTTCGTCGGCGTCGACCTCGCCGGCACCGACCGCTCCGACGGCTGCGTCGATGTCGGCGGACGCTCCGACGTACAGTCCGCGAAGGCGGTCATCGACTGGCTCAACGGCCGCGCCCGCGCCTACACCACCCGCACCGGCTCCACCCCGGCCAGGGCGACCTGGACCAACGGCCGCACCGGCATGATCGGCAAGAGCTGGGACGGCACCATCGCCAACGGCGTGGCCGCCACCGGCGTCCAGGGACTGAAGACCATCGTGCCGATCAGCTCCATCTCCTCCTGGTACGACTACTACTTCTCCCAGGGCGCCCCGCTCTACGACTCCGGGCCCGACTGGCTGTCCGGCTACGTGGAGAGCGACGCCGCCCACGCCCACTGCGCCGCCCAGCAGCAGAAGCTCGTGGACGGCGCCCCGCGCACCGGCGACTGGACCCCGCTGTGGACCGAGCGCGACTACGTCCGCGACGCGAGCAAGGTCAGGGCGAGTGTCTTCCTCGTGCACGGCATGCAGGACCTCAACGTCCGCACCAAGAACTTCGGCCAGTGGTGGGACGCCCTCGCCCGAAACGGCGTCCAGCGCAAGATCTGGCTCTCCCAGACCGGCCACGTCGACCCGTTCGACTACCGCCGCGGCGCCTGGGTCGACACCCTGCACCGCTGGTTCGACCACGAACTCCTCGGCTACGACAACGGCATCGACCGCGAACCGATGGCCGACATCGAACGCCACCCCGACCAGTGGGTCACCTCCCGCACCTGGCCGGCCCCCGGCACCTCGACGGCCACCCTGCGCCCCGCCCCCGGCGCCCAGGCGGGCGTGGGCGCCCTCGGCCTGCGCCCCGCCCCCGGCGCCGAGACCTTCACCGACGACCCGAAGCGGAGCGAGACCGACTGGGCGGCGAGCATCGACCGGCCGACCCCCGACAAGGCCGGGTTCGTCACCGGACCGCTGAGCCAGGACCTGCGGCTGTCCGGCTCCTCCAAGGTCACCGTCACCGCGACCCCGACCACCGCCACGGCCCACCTGTCCGCCGTCCTCGTCGACGTCGGCCCCGACACCATCCGCGACTACGCCGACGCCGGCGAGGGCATCACCACCCTCACCGACCGCACCTGCTGGGGCGCGAGCACGGCGGGCGACAGCGCCTGCTACCTCACGACCGCGGCCAAGACCGTCGCCGTGGACAGCACCGTCCTCAGCCGCGGCTGGGCCGACCTCGGCACCTACGCCTCCCCGGGCAAGGGCGTCCCGCTCACCCCCGGCAAGGCGTACACGATCACCCTCGACCTGGCACCGACCGACCACGTCGTCCCCAAGGGCCACCGGCTGGCCCTGATCATCGCCGGCACCGACAAGGACCTCATCGACCCGCCGTCCACCACACCGACCCTCACCCTGGACCTGTCCCGCACCTCGGCCCGGGTCCCGCTGGTCGGCGGTGCCCCGGCGTTCGCCCGCGCCATGTCCGGCCCGGCGCCCGCCGGGTCCGGCTCCGCGACCGCCGCCGCCCGGGACGGCGTACGGGCCCCGAGCACCGTCCACCGCGTCCCCGGCCACTGACACCACCGGCAACGCGACGGACGCACGCGGACGCACGCGGACGTACGGTGGCGGGCCCGGACCGCCCGGGCCCGCCACCACCCGGGCCCGTCACCGCCAGGGCGGCGGCCCCACGCCACGTGCCGCCCCGGCCGCGGGCATTAGGATCGGCCCTCTGATGACTGCCACCCTCGTCGCCAAGAATCTCGCCGCCGGGCACGGCGACCGCGCCCTGTTCACCGGACTCGACCTCGTCGTCGCCCCCGGAGACGTGATCGGACTCGTCGGTGCCAACGGCGCGGGCAAGTCCACGCTGCTGCGCCTGCTCGCCGGACTGGACTCGCCCGAGCAGGGCGAACTCACGCTGTCCCCGCCGACGGCCGCCGTCGGCCACCTCCCGCAGGAACCGGAACGCCGCCCGGGCGAGACCGTACGCGGGTTCCTGGCCCGCCGCACCGGCGTCGCCGCCGCCCAGCGGGCGATGGACGAGGCCACCCAGGCCCTCGTCGACGGCGCCCCGGGCGCGGACGACGCCTACGCCCTCGCCCTGGAGCGCTGGCTCGGCCTCGGCGGCGCCGACCTCGACGAGCGCGCCGAGGAGACCGCCGACTCCCTGGGCCTCGCCGTCGGCCTCGACCAGCCGATGACCGCCCTGTCCGGCGGCCAGGCGGCCCGCGCCGGCCTCGCCTCCCTGCTGCTCTCCCGCTACGACGTCTTCCTGCTGGACGAGCCGACCAACGACCTCGACCTGGACGGCCTGGAACGCCTGGAACGCTTCGTCACGAGCCTGCGCGCCGGCACGGTCGTCGTCAGCCACGACCGCGAGTTCCTCACCCGCACCGTCACCAAGGTCCTCGAACTCGACCCCGTCCAGCGGCAGATCAACCTCTACGGCGGCGGTTACCGGGCCTACCTGGAGGAACGCGAGGTGTCCCGGCGGCACGCCCGCGACGACTACGAGGAGTACGCCGACAAGAAGGCCGCCCTCCAGGACCGGGCGCAGACCCAGCGCGCCTGGATGGACAAGGGCGTGAAGAACGCCCGGCGCAAGGCCGGCAACGACAACGACAAGATCGGCCGCAAGTTCCGCAGCGAGGCCAGCGAGAAGCAGGCCGCCAAGGCCCGCCAGACCCAGCGCATGATCGAGCGCCTGGAGGTCGTCGAGGAGCCCCGCAAGGAGTGGGAGCTGCGCATGGAGATCGCGGCGGCCCCGCGCTCGGGCGCGGTCGTCGCCACGCTGCGCGACGCGGAGGTAGGCCGCGGCGACTTCACGTTCGGCCCGGTGTCCCTGCAGATCGACTGGGCGGACCGGGTGGCGGTCACCGGCGCGAACGGCGCCGGCAAGTCGACCCTGCTGGCCGCCCTGCTGGGCCGCCTCCCCCTGGACGCCGGACACGCGGCCCTGGGCTCCGGAGTCCTGGTCGGCGAGGTCGACCAGGCCCGCCGCCTCTTCCACGGCTCCGAGTCCCTGCTGGACGCCTTCCGCGCGGCGGTCCCCGACACCGAACCGGCCGATGTGCGCACCCTGCTCGCCAAGTTCGCCCTGAAGGCCGACCACGTCCTGCGCCCCGCCGGGACCCTCTCCCCGGGCGAACGCACCCGGGCCGCCCTCGCCCTGCTCCAGGGCCGGGGCGTGAACCTGTTGGTCCTGGACGAGCCGACCAACCACCTCGACCTGCCGGCCATCGAGCAGCTGGAATCGGCCCTGGACGCCTACGAGGGCACCCTCCTGCTCGTCACCCACGACCGCCGCATGCTCCAGGCGATCCGGACGACCCGCCACCTGGAGGTAGCAGACGGCAAAGTGACCGAGCACCAGAGGGGGCCCGCAGCGGCCCGGTGAGCGGGCCTTACACTCGGCAACCGTTGCCCAGCGGAGCGAGACCCCGATCGAAAGGCATGGTCGCCCATGTTCCAGGACGCGCCGATCTACCACCAACTCGTCGCCGAGCGCGGTGACGTGCCCGCACGGGTGCGTGACGCGGCCACGAACATACGGCGGGAACTCGACCAGGTGATGCGCACCGGACAGCCCTCGGGCGCGTTCCCGCCCGGCCCGCCGGCCCGGAACGCGGCCCCGCGCCCGCACTCCGCGCTGCCCCCCGGCACCGGCCCGCGCTGACGGAGTCCGTGCGCGTACGCCCAAAACCCGTCGGTGTCCGGACGCGTACGCCCGCAACCTTGTCGGCGCCCGCACACGTACGCCGGAGCCCGTCCCCCGGGCCCGGACCCACCGCGGAGTGCGGCGGGTCCGGGCCCGGCGCGCGTCAGCGGCGGCCGTTCTTCGTGTCCAGCAGCCCCGCGCGGCGCAACGCGTCGGCCATCGCGCTGTTCGCGGGCGCGGACGCCTGACGCGACGCGCTCCCGCCGCCGTTGCCGCCGCCCCGGCCCTGGCGCTGCTGCGGCGGGCGCCCGCCGCGCCGGCCGCGCTCACCGCCGCCCTGCCCCTGCCGCTCCCGCTCCTGCGGCGCCGCCTCGTCGTCCAGCCGCAGCGTCAGCGAGATCCGCTTGCGCGGGATGTCGACGTCCAGCACCTTCACCTTGACGATGTCACCGGGCTTGGCCACGTCCCGCGGGTCCTTGACGAACGTCCTGGACATCGCCGACACATGCACCAGGCCGTCCTGGTGGACACCGACGTCCACGAACGCCCCGAAGGCCGCCACGTTCGTCACCACGCCCTCCAGGACCATCCCGGAGGACAGGTCGGAGATCTTCTCCACCCCCTCCTTGAAGGTGGCCGTCCGGAACGCCGGCCGCGGGTCGCGCCCCGGCTTCTCCAGCTCCTTGAGGATGTCGGAGACCGTCGGCAGACCGAAGGTGTCGTCCACGAAGTCGGCGGCCCTCAGCGAGCGCAGCACCCCGGTGTTGCCGACCAGGGAGGCCACCTGCCGCCCCGTGGTCTTCACCATCCGGCGCACCACCGGATACGCCTCCGGGTGCACGCTGGAGGCGTCCAGCGGGTCGTCGCCGCCGCGGATGCGCAGGAAGCCCGCGCACTGCTCGTACGCCTTCGGGCCGAGCCGGGAGACCTTCTTCAGCTGGGCGCGCGAGGTGAACGGCCCGTTGGCGTCCCGGTGCGCCACGATGTTCTCGGCGAGCGAGCCGGTGACGCCGGAGACCCGGGCGAGCAGCGGCACGGACGCCGTGTTGACGTCCACGCCGACACCGTTCACACAGTCCTCGACCACGGCGTCCAGCGAGCGGGACAGCTTCACCTCGGACAGGTCGTGCTGGTACTGGCCGACGCCGATCGACTTGGGGTCGATCTTCACCAGCTCGGCCAGCGGGTCCTGGAGCCGGCGCGCGATGGAGACCGCGCCGCGCAGCGACACGTCCATGCCGGGCAGCTCCTGGGAGGCGTAGGCGGAGGCCGAGTACACCGAGGCGCCCGCCTCCGACACCATCACCTTGGTGAGCTTCAGCTCCGGGTGCCGGGCGATCAGCTCGGCGGCCAGCCGGTCGGTCTCCCGGGACGCCGTGCCGTTGCCGATGGCGACCAGCTCGACGGCGTGCTCCGCGGCCAGCCGGGCGAGCTTGGCGATGGCCTCGTCCCACTTGTTGGCCGGGACGTGCGGATGGATCACGTCCGTGGCCACCGCCTTTCCGGTCCCGTCGATCACGGCGACCTTCACACCCGTACGGAAGCCGGGGTCCAGGCCCAGCGTGGCGCGGGTGCCGGCCGGGGCGGCGAGCAGCAGATCGCGCAGGTTGGCCGCGAACACGTTCACCGCCTCGTCCTCGGCGGCCGTACGCAGCCGCAGCCGCAGGTCGATGCCGAGGTGGACCAGGACGCGGGTGCGCCAGGCCCAGCGGACCGTGTCCGTGAGCCACTTGTCGGCGGGCCGGCCGCGGTCGGCGATGCCGAAGCGGTGCGCCACCATGCCCTCGTACGACGACGGGCCCTCGGTGGCCTCCTCCGGCTCCAGGACGAGGTCGAGGACCTCTTCCTTCTCCCCGCGCAGCATGGCGAGGATCCGGTGCGAGGGCAGCTCGGTGAACGGCTCGGCGAAGTCGAAGTAGTCGGCGAACTTCGCGCCCGCCTCCTCCTTGCCCTCGCGCACCCTGGCGGCCAGCCGCCCGCGCACCCACATGCGCTCGCGCAGCTCACCGATGAGGTCGGCGTCCTCCGAGAACCGCTCGGTGAGGATCGCCCGGGCCCCGTCGAGCGCGGCCTGCGCGTCGGCGACGCCCTTGTCCGCGGCCACGAAGGCGGCCGCCGCGGCGAGCGGGTCGGTGCCCGGGTCACCGAGCAGGCCCTCCGCCAGCGGCTGAAGGCCCGCCTCCCGCGCGATCTGCGCCTTCGTACGCCGCTTGGGCTTGTACGGCAGGTAGATGTCCTCAAGGCGCGCCTTGGTCTCGGCGCCCCGGATGCGGGCCTCCAGCTCCTCGGTGAGCTTGCCCTGCTCGCGCACCGACTCCAGGATCGCGGAGCGCCGGTCCTCCAGCTCCCGCAGATAGCGCAGCCGCTCCTCGATCGTGCGCAGCTGCGCGTCGTCGAGGGTCTCGGTCGCCTCCTTGCGGTAGCGGGCGATGAAAGGCACCGTCGAACCGCCGTCGAGCAGCTCCACGGCGGCCTTGACCTGCCGCTCCCGTACGCCGAGTTCCCCGGCGATCCTGCTTTCGATGGACCCTGTGAGGGGTGTCGTCACGTTCCCGTACCGCCTTCTCCGCTTCGGGTTGCGCCGCAATTGTGGCAGGCGGCACCGACGAGCGGGGATCAGGGCGGGGTCCGGCGGGCGCGTCGCCGGGGCGGGCCGCGGCGCCCGCGGGCCGGCCGCCGCACGGCAGGCATGGCCGAAAAGGTGGGAAACCCGTCGTTGCGGCCGTCCGCCGGTCCGCCAAGAATCGAGACCATGGCGCAGCGAACCGTTCTCGTCGTCCTGTTCGACGGTGTGCAGAGCCTCGACGTCACCGGCCCCCTGGAGGTCTTCGCCGGTGCGGACAAGCACACCCCCGGCACCTACCGCGTCCGCACGGCCTCCCTGGACGGCGCCCCGGTGCGCGCCTCCAGCGGCCTGACCCTGGTCCCGGACGCCTCGCTCGACGCGGCACCCGCGCCGCACACGCTGATCGTGCCCGGTGGCGAGGGCACCCGCCGGCCCGATCCGCGCCTGGTCGACTGGGTGCGCCGGCACGGGCCGCGCGCCGCCCGGCTGGTGTCGGTGTGCACCGGCGCGATGCTGCTGGCCGAGGCGGGCCTGCTGGACGGCCGCCGGGCCACCACGCACTGGGCGTACTGCGCCACGCTGGCCCGCGACCACCCCGCCATCAGGGTCGAGTCCGATCCGATCTTCGTACGGGACGGCACCGTGTCCACCTCGGCCGGTGTCACCGCGGGCATCGACCTGGCCCTCGCGCTCGTCGAGGAGGACGTGGGCCGGGACACCGCGCTCACCGTCGCCCGCCACCTCGTGGTGTTCCTGCGCAGGCCCGGCAACCAGGCGCAGTTCAGCGCCCAGCTCACCGCGCAGACCGCCCACCGCGATCCGCTCCGGGACGTCCAGCAGTGGATCACCGAGCATCCGGCGGCCGATCTGAGCGTGGACGCGCTCGCCGCCCGCGCCGCCCTCTCGCCGCGCCACTTCGCCCGCGCCTTCCAGGCGGAGACCGGCATGACCCCGGGCCGGTACGTCGACCGGGTCCGCCTCGAACACGCCCGCCGCCTGCTGGAGGACACCGCCGACTCCGTCGAGGGCGTCTCCCGCATCAGCGGCTACGGCACTCCCGAGGCCATGCGGCGCGCCTTCCTGCGCACGCTGGGCGCGTCCCCGGCGGAGTACCGGCGCCGCTTCCGCCCCGCCCCCGTCACCTGACCACCCGCCTTCCGACCACCCGACGCCCCACCACCCGTCACCGCGCGCACCATGCGCCCCACCGAAGGGAAGACCATGCAGATCGCCATCCTCCTCTACGACGGCTTCACCGCCCTCGACGCCGTGGGCCCCTACGAGACGCTCGGCCGCCTGCCCGGCGCGGACACCGTCTTCGTCGCCGAGCGCACCGGCCCGGTGCGCACCGACACCGGCGCCCTGGCGCTCACCGCCGACCGCACCCTGGCCGACGTGCCGTCCCCCGGCATCGTGATCGTCCCCGGCGGCCCCGGCCAGCGGGCGCAGATGGACAACGGCGTGCTGCTGGACTGGCTGCGCGCCGCCGACGCCACCAGCACCTGGACCACGTCGGTGTGCACCGGCTCGCTGCTGCTGGCGGGCGCCGGGCTGCTGCGCGGCCGCCGGGCGACCTCGCACTGGCTGGCCCTGGACGTGCTGACCACGTTCGGCGCCGAGCCGACCGGGGAACGGGTGGTCGTCGACGGCAAGTACGTCACCGCCGCCGGGGTCTCCGCCGGCATCGACATGGGCCTCACCCTGCTGGGCCGGATCGCGGGCGACGAGACCGCCCAGTCCGTCCAGCTCCTCACCGAGTACGACCCCCAGCCGCCCTACGACGCCGGCTCGCCGGACAAGGCGCCCGCCCACCTCGTCGAGAAGTTCCGCGCGGACAGCCGCCCCTATCTGACGTAGGGATCAAGACGTGAGAACCGAGACGCAGGGATCAAGACGCAGGAGTCAAGACGCAGGGGTCAGGACCTCGGCGTCGGCACGCTCCACGTGAAGTGCGGCGCCCTGCGCTCCAGGAAGGCGGCGACCCCCTCCGCGGTGTCGCCGCCGGCGCGCGCCTGCCCGGCCCAGTGCGCGTCCCGGTCCGTGCGGCCGTCCGCGAACTCCTTCGCCGCGGCCTGGGTCAGCTGCGAGCGCGCGGTCAGCGTCCGGGCGAACTCCGCGACACGCTTGTCGAGCCCGCCCTCGGGCAGCACCTCGTCGACCAGCCCGGTGCGCAGCGCCCGTTCCGCGTCGATCAGCTCGCCCGAGAACAGCAGGTACTTGGCGGTGGCCGGACCGACCAGGGAGACCAGGCGCCGGGTCGCGGAGGCGGGATAGACGATCCCGAGTTTCGCCGGTGTCACCCCGAACAGCGCGCCCTCCTCCGCGAACCGCAGGTCGCAGGCGGCCGCGAGCTGGGCGCCGCCGCCCACGCAGTGCCCGCGCACCGCCGCGAGGGTCGGCTTGGGGAACGCGGCGAGCGCCTCCTCGGCGGCCACCGCCAGGGTCTGCGCCTCCTCGGGCGAGTGGCGCAGCGTGGAGATGTCCGCGCCGGCGCAGAACGTGCCGTCCGCGCCGGTCAGCACCAGCACCCGCACACCCGGGTCGGCCGCCAGGCGCTCCAGGAGCGGCGGCAGCGCCCGCCACATGCCGGCCGTCATCGCGTTGCGCTTGGCCGGATGGTGGACGACGACGGTGGCGACCGTGTCGGTGACGTCGTGCAGCAGCTGCGGCTCCATGCGCCGGATGCTATCGGGCGGCCGGTGAACCCGTACAAACCGAAGAGTGCCCGAAGTCGCCGCGGATCGCGCACAATCGGTCGAACTTCAGGCGTGATCGATCTGAAACGGTCGTAACGCGCGGTAAACCCGCCGATTTGCGTTCAGTCCTTGGGGTGGCGCGCTGCGTTACCAACACTCGACGGGTGGTGACAATCGAGCGCGAGGGTGGCGAGCGGACAATGGACGATCATGGGCGCGGAGACGGTCCGCGCCCAGCAGGCGGTACGGAGGCGCCCCCGACGACCGGGCCACCGGTGCCGCTGCCGTACGAGGGGGTCTGGCGGTTCACCGCACCCGCCGTCGACGCCTCGGTGCCGCAGGCCCGGCACGCGGTGCGCGACCTGCTGCGGCGCCAGGGCGTGCCCGCCTCCGCCGAGCTGGTCCACGGCCTGCTGCTGATCGTGTCCGAGCTGGTCACGAACGCGGTACGGCACGCGGCGGTGCTCTCGCCCACGCTCGCCGTGGAGGTCGCCGTCGGCGCCGAGTGGCTGCGGGTGTCCGTGGAGGACGCCCACCCCTACCGGCCGACCGCGCTGGAGACCGATCACGCCCGCACCGGCGGACGGGGACTGCTGCTGGTCCAAGAGATCGCCCGGGAGGCGGGCGGGGTCTGCGACGTCGAGCACACGGCGACCGGCGGCAAGGTGATCTGGGCCGCCCTGCCGCTCACCCCCGCGCCCTGAGCCGCCGAAAGCATTCGCCCGGGCACGGCGTCACCAGCCGGCGGGTCCGGTCAGCTCCCTGATCGCGGGCCGGGCCGCGTCCAGCACGGTCATGAACCAGGCCGAGAAGGGGTCCTGCGCGTGCCGCTCCGCCAGCTCGGCGGGGGACACGAACGCGGTCCGGCCGACCTCCTGCGGGTCGGGCCGCAGGGGCGACTGCACCAGGCCGACGAAGAGATGGTTGTACTCCTGCTCCACCAGGCCCGACGCCGGGTCCGGGTGGTTGTAGCGGACCGTGCCCGCCTCCGCGAGCAGGCTCGGTGAGACACCCAGCTCCTCGTACGTGCGCCGGGCCGCCGCCGCGAAGGGGGCCTCATCCGGGTAGGGGTGGCCGCAGCAGGTGTTGGACCAGACGCCGGGGGAGTGGTACTTGCCGAGCGCCCGCTGCTGGAGCAGCAGCCGGCCCTGCTCGTCGAAGAGGAACACGGAGAAGGCGCGGTGCAGCTGCCCCGGCGGCTGATGGGCGGCGAGCTTCTCCGCGGTGCCGATCGTCGCGCCGTCCTCGTCGACGAGTTCCAGCAAGATCGCGTCCGCGGTGCCGTTCGACGAGCTGTGCGTCGCGGTGGCAGGTGTGATCGGCATACCCATCCTTCGCATCGGTCCTCGGGCCCCAGTCTGCCGTACCGGACCGGCACTCCCGGCGCTTACCGGCACCGGCGCACCCGCATGTCCCGTACCGGAGGGGGCCCGGTGGCTGATCATGCCCGCGGGGAGCGGGCCGGAACCGCCGCGCACCCGGCGCGACGGCGCGCGGAGGGTCGCGGGGCAGGCGCTCGGCCGCCCGGTGACCCGGCGACGCGGGCTCAGCCGCTCAGCGGCACAGCCGTGCCTCGTGCGCTCAGTGGCACAGCCGTGCCTCGTGCTCGGCGTGCCCGCCCGGCTCCAGCTGGAAGGTGCAGTGCTCCACGTCGAAGTGCACACCCAGGCAGCCCTGGAGTTCGTGCAGCATCTTCTCGTGCCCGATGGCGTTCAGCACCTCCGAGCTGACCACCACGTGCGCCGACAGCACCGGCATCCCGGAGGTGATCGTCCAGGCGTGCAGGTCGTGCACGTCCTCCACCCCTTCCAGCGCGAGGATGTGCGAGCGCACCTCGTCCATGTCGACGTCCTTGGGGGCCGCCTCCAGGAGCACGTCCAGCGTCTCGCGCAGCAGCTTGACCGTGCGCGGCACGATCAGCAGGCCGATGGCGAGGGAGGCGACCGGGTCGGCGGCCTGCCAGCCGGTGAGCAGGATCACCGCGGCCGAGATCATGACCGCGAGCGAGCCGAGCGCGTCCGCGGCCACCTCCAGGAACGCGCCGCGCACGTTCAGGCTCTCCTTCTGGCCGCGCATCAGCAGCGTCAGGGAGACCGAGTTGGCGACCAGGCCGACCAGGCCGAACACGATCATCAGCCCGCCGTGGGTGTCGGCCGGGACCAGGAACCGCTGCACCGCCTCGTAGAGGACGTACCCGCCGACGCCGAGCAGCAGCAGGCAGTTGGCGAGCGCCGCGAGGATCTCGGCGCGGGCGTAGCCGAAGGTGCGGTTGCGGCTCGGCGGCCGGTTGGCGAAGTGGATGGCGAGCAGCGACATGCCGAGCCCGAGGGCGTCGGTGGCCATGTGGGCGGCGTCCGCCACCAGGGCCAGCGAGTCCGCGAGCACCCCGCCGACGATCTCCACCACCATGACGGCGAGCGTGATCGACAGCGCGATCCGCAGTGTGCCGCGGTGCGCCGCCGCCGCCGTGCCGGTGGCGCCGTGCGTGTGCCCGTGGTCGTGACCGGCCCCCATGCTGTCCACCTTCCTGTGTTCCGCCCGGGGCCCCAGTGAACTACGGGTGGGGGGTATCGGGCAACGCGGCACTGAACACCGTTGTCATGTGCTCTGACCTGCGCAAACGAAGCGCAGGTCAGAACGTTTCGGCGGGCGGCGCGGCGGATGGGGCGAATGCCCGGTCTGGTACGGAGTTTGTGGCCCGGCCCCCCGATCACCGATGATGATCGCGGCGCGGGCCGCGGCAGACCGCGTCGACCGGCCCCTGAACGGGCGGTGAACGCGGGCTTCCCGGCATCCGATAGCCTCTGCCGACATGCCGCCCGGGTGCCGCAGGCGAGCGGCACCCCCACCATGCACATGACCGGCGCGCCGCGTCGGCACCAGGGAGTGACTTCGGTTGTCGACCGCCATCCTCACCGGCCAGCCGGTCCCCGGATCGTCGATCGAGGCTGATCTGCGGTCCCTCGGCTTCGACGTACGGCCGGCCGCCGACGCCGACGACGCCGAGACGCTCCTCGCCCAGGTCCCCGGGGACCAGCGGGTCGCCGTCGTCGACGCCCGCTTCGTCGGCCACCCGCACGCCCTGCGCCTGGGCCTGACCGACCCCCGCTTCCCGCTCGCCGCCGTACCCGGCGCCGTCACCGCCCGGCCGGCCGGCCGGCAGGCCCTCACCCGGGCGATGGCCCGGGAGAACACCGCCTCGGGCGGCACCGCGCTCGCCGTGGACAGCCTCGCCGACCGCATCACCGCCGCCCTGGACGCCGACGGCTCCGCCGTGCACCACCCCGACCTCGGCAGCCTCGTCGCCGCGGTCCCCGCCGACCCCCAGGCCCGCAACGAGGCCCGGCAGGCCGTCGCCGCCGTCGACGACGAGGCCGTCCGCCTCAAGTCGGCCGTCAAGGCCCGCGACGGCTTCTTCACCACCTTCTGCATCAGCCCCTACTCGCGCCACCTCGCCCGCTGGTGCGCCCGCCGCGGCCTGACCCCCAACCAGGTCACCACCGCCTCCCTGCTCACCGCGCTGATAGCGGCCGGCTGCGCCGCCACCGGCACCCGCGCCGGCTTCGTCGCCGCCGGCGTCCTGCTGATCGCCTCGTTCGTGCTGGACTGCACCGACGGCCAGCTCGCCCGCTACTCCCTGCAGTACTCCACCCTCGGCGCCTGGCTCGACGCCACCTTCGACCGGGCCAAGGAGTACGCCTACTACGCCGGCCTCGCCCTCGGCGCCGCCCGCGGCGGCCATGACGACGTATGGGCGCTCGCGCTCGGCGCGATGGTCCTGCAGACCTGTCGGCACGTCGTGGACTTCTCCTTCAACGAGGCCAACCACGACGCCACCGCCAACACCAGCCCCACCGCCGCCCTCTCCGACAAGCTCGACAGCGTCGGCTGGACGGTCTGGCTGCGCCGCATGATCGTGCTGCCCATCGGTGAGCGCTGGGCGATGATCGCCGTGCTCACCGCGGCCACCACCCCCCGCGTCACCTTCTACGCGCTGCTGGCCGGCTGCGCCTTCGCGGCCGCCTACACCACCGCGGGCCGCGTGCTGCGCTCGGTGACCCGCCGGGCCCACCGCACCGACCGCGCCGCGCGGGCGCTCGCGGACCTGGCCGACAGCGGCCCGCTCACCGAGGGCCTCACCCGCGCCCTGCGCGCCCCCGCGCGCCGGCTGCCCGCTGTCACCGCGCCCGCCCTCGCCCTCCTCGGCGCCCTCGCCGTCACCGCGGTGAGCGCCCTGACCGGCTTCGGCGGCCCCTGGCCCGTCGTCGCCGCCCTCGTCCACGTCCTGACCTCGGCGCTCGCCGTCTCCCGCCCCCTCAAGGGCGCCCTTGACTGGCTGGTCCCGCCGTTCTTCCGGGCCGCCGAGTACGGCACCGTGCTCGCCCTGGCCGCCCGGGCCGACGTACCCGGAGCCCTGCCCGCGGCGTTCGGGCTGGTGGCGGCCGTCGCCTACCATCACTACGACACGGTGTACCGCATCCGCGGCAACGCCGGAGCGCCGCCGGCCCGCCTGGTGCGCGCCATCGGGGGGCAGGAGGGGCGGACGCTGCTCGTCGCCGTGCTCGCCGCGCTGCTCACCGCCGACCGATTCGGGGTCGCGCTCACGGTCCTCGCCGTGGCCGTGGCGCTCGTGGTGCTCGCCGAGAGCATCCGCTTCTGGGTGTCCGCAGGGGCACCCGCCGTACACGATGAAGGAGAACCCGCATGATCGGCCTCGTGCTGGCCGCCGGCGCCGGACGGCGCCTGCGCCCCTACACCGACACCCTGCCCAAGGCGCTGGTGCCGGTGGGGCCCGAGGGCGCGGAGGACAGCATCACGGTGCTCGACATCGCCCTCGGCAACTTCGCCGAGGTGGGCCTGACCGAGGTCGGGATCATCGTGGGCTACCGCAAGGAGGCCGTGTACGAGCGCCGGGCCGCCCTGGAGCAGAAGTACGGCCTGAAGATCACCCTGATCGACAACGACAAGGCCGAGGAGTGGAACAACGCCTACTCCCTGTGGTGCGGCCGCGGTGCCCTCCAGGACGGGGTGATCCTCGCCAACGGTGACACCGTCCACCCGGTCTCCGTCGAGAAGACCCTGCTCGCCGCCCGCGGCGACGGCAAGAAGATCATCCTCGCGCTGGACACGGTCAAGCAGCTCGCCGAGGAGGAGATGAAGGTCGTCGTCGACCCCGCCAAGGGCGTCCAGAGGATCACCAAGCTGATGGACCCGGCCGAGGCCACCGGCGAGTACATCGGCGTCACCCTGATCGAGGGCGAGGCGGCCGAGGAGCTGGCGGACGCGCTGAAGGCCACCTTCGAACGCGACCCGCAGCTGTACTACGAGGACGGCTACCAGGAGCTGGTCGACCGCGGCTTCAAGGTCGACGTGGCGCCGATCGGCGAGGTCGACTGGGTCGAGATCGACAACCACGACGACCTCGCCAGGGGCCGGGAGATCGCGTGCCGGTACTGACGCGGCTCATCCCGTCGCCGGTCGCCGTCGACATCCGCCCCGGAGCGCTCGACGACCTCGCCGCGATCCTCTCCGACCAGCGGATCTCGCCCTCGGGCCGGCTGGCCTTCGCCATCAGCAACGGCTCCGGCCGGGTGCTGCGCGAGCGGTTCGCGCCGGCCTTCCCGGACGCCGACTGGTTCGAGGACGCCGACGGCACCATCGACGGCGCGGTCCGCCTCGCCGACTCCATCAAGAAGGCCGGCCGCTACGACGCGGTGGTCGGCCTCGGCGGCGGCAAGGTCATCGACTGCGCCAAGTACGCGGCGGCCCGCGTGGGCCTGCCGCTGGTCGCGGTGGCCACCAACCTCGCCAACGACGGACTGTGCTCGCCGGTCGCCACGCTGGACAACGACGCGGGCCGCGGCTCCTACGGCGTGCCCAACCCGATCGGCATCGTCATCGACCTCGATGTGATCCGCGAGGCACCCCTGCGCTTCGTCCGGGCCGGCATCGGTGACGTGATCTGCAAGATCTCCGCCGTGGCCGACTGGGAGCTGTCGCACCGCGAGACCGGCGAGAAGGTCGACGGCCTGGCCGCCGCGATGGCCCGCCAGGCCGCCGAGGCCGTGCTGCGCCACCCCGGCGGCATCGGTGACGACTCGTTCCTGACGACGCTCTCCGAGTCCCTGGTGCTGTGCGGCATCTCCATGTCGGTGGCCGGGGACAGCCGTCCCGCCTCCGGCGCCTGCCACGAGATCAGCCACGCGTTCGACCTCCGCTTCCCCAAGCGCAACGCGCTGCACGGCGAGCAGTGCGGCCTCGGCGGCGCGTTCGCCACGTATCTGCGCGGCGACACGGAGACGGCCGGGCAGATGGCCCAGGTGCTGCGCCGGCACAGCCTGCCGGTACTGCCGCAGGACATCGGCTTCAGCCCGGACGAGTTCGTCCAAGCCGTCGAGTTCGCCCCGGAGACCCGGCCCGGCCGCTACACGATCCTCGAACACCTCGCCCTCACGACCGACCAGATCAAGGACGTCTACGCCGACTATGTCAAGGCCATCGGTAGCTGAACTGAGACCGGTCGTCCACCCCGCCGGGGTCAAGGACCGGCGCAGCGGGGAGCACTGGGCGGGACGCCTCTACATGCGCGAGGTGTCCCTGCGCGTCGACCGCTACCTGGTGGGCACCAGGGTCACCCCCAACCAGCTCACCTACCTGATGACCCTGTGCGGCGTCCTGGCCGCCCCCGCGCTGCTGGTGCCGGGGATCTGGGGAGCCGTCCTCGGGGTGGTCGCGGTCCAGCTGTACCTGCTGCTGGACTGCGTCGACGGCGAGATCGCCCGCTGGAAGCAGCAGTTCTCGCTCGGCGGGGTCTACCTGGACCGGGTCGGCGCCTACCTGACCGACGCGGCCGTCCTCGTCGGGCTCGGCCTGCGCGCCGCCGACCTGTGGGGCGGCGGCCGGATCGACTGGCTGTGGGCGTTCCTCGGGACCCTGGCCGCGCTCGGCGCCATCCTCGTCAAGGCGGAGACCGACCTCGTCGGCGTCGCCCGCCACCAGGGCGGCCTGCCGCCGGTGAAGGAGGCCGCCGCCGAGCCGCGCTCCTCCGGCATGGCGCTGGCCCGCCGGGCCGCCGCCGCGCTCAAGTTCCACCGGCTGATCCTGGGCATCGAGGCGTCCCTGCTGATCCTCGTCCTCGCGATCGTGGACCAGCTCAGGGGCGACCTGTTCTTCACCCGCCTCGGCACCGCCGTCCTGGCCGGCGTCGCGCTGCTGCAGACGCTGCTGCACCTCGTGTCCATCCTCGCCTCCAGCAGGCTGAAGTGAGCGCGGCCATGCGGGTCGGCGCGGTGGTCATCACCATGGGCAACCGCCCCGACGAGCTGCGCGCCCTGCTCGACTCGGTGGCCAAGCAGGACGGCGACCGGATCGAGGTGGTGGTCGTCGGCAACGGCTCGCCCGTCCCGGACGTCCCCGAGGGCGTGCGGACGATCGAGCTGCCCGAGAACCTCGGCATCCCCGGCGGCCGCAACGTCGGCATCGAGGCGTTCGGCCCCGGCGGCCGGGACGTCGACGTGCTGCTCTTCCTCGACGACGACGGCCTGCTCGCCCGCCAGGACACCGCCGAGCTGTGCCGGCGCGCCTTCGCGGACGACCCGGACCTCGGCATCATCAGCTTCCGCATCGCCGACCCGGACACCGGCGTCACCCAGCGCCGCCACGTGCCCCGGCTGCGCGCCTCCGACCCGATGCGCTCCTCCCGGGTCACCACCTTCCTCGGCGGCGCGAACGCGGTGCGCACCGAGGTCTTCGGGGAAGTCGGCACCCTGCCGGACGCATTCTTCTACGCACACGAGGAAACCGACCTGGCATGGCGGGCCCTCGACGCGGGCTGGATGATCGACTACCGGTCCGACATGGTGCTGAACCACCCCACGACCGCGCCCTCGCGGCACGCGGTCTACCACCGCATGGTCGCCCGCAACCGGGTCTGGCTGGCCCGCCGCAACCTGCCGGCCCCCCTGGTCCCGGTCTACCTCGGGGTCTGGCTGCTGCTCACCCTCGCCCGCCGTCCCTCGCGCCCCGCCCTGCGGGCCTGGTTCGGGGGCTTTCGGGAGGGCTGGGCCACGCCGTGCGGACCGCGCCGGCCCATGCGGTGGCGTACGGTGTGGCGGCTCACCCGGCTGGGCCGGCCGCCGGTCATCTGAGAAGCTCGTTCCCCGGCGGCACCGGCCCGCCCGGACCCGTACCCCGGCCCGCCCATCCGCTCCGGCCGCGCAGTCACGAAGACGAAAGTATCCCCTTGTGAGTGAGACAACGCATGACGGCGGCGTCGCCCTCGGCGCGGCTCCGTCGCCCGACGAGGGCCTGCCCCCGGCCCGGCTCGCCGCCAAGTACGGGCTGTCCGTCAGCGGCGCCCGCCCCCCGCTCATGGAGTACGTACGTCAGCTCTGGGGCCGGCGCCACTTCATCCTCGCCTTCTCCCAGGCGAAGCTGACCGCCCAGTACAGCCAGGCGAAACTCGGCCAGGTCTGGCAGGTGGCCACCCCGCTGCTGAACGCGGCCGTCTACTACTTCATCTTCGGCCTGATCCTCAAGGCCAACAAGGGCCTGGGCCACGACACGTACATCCCGTTCCTGGTGACCGGCGTGTTCGTGTTCACCTTCACCCAGAGTTCGGTCATGGCGGGCGTGCGGGCCATCTCCGGCAACCTCGGGCTGGTGCGCGCGCTGCACTTCCCGCGCGCCTCGCTGCCGCTGTCGTTCGCGCTGCAGCAGCTCCAGCAGCTGCTCTTCTCGATGGTCGTGGTGTTCGTCGTGACGGTCGCGTTCGGCAACTACCCGGGCCTGTCCTGGCTGCTGATCGTGCCCGCGCTGGCGCTGCAGTTCCTGTTCAACTCCGGGCTCGCGCTGATCCTGGCCCGGATGGGCGCCCGGACCCCCGACCTCGCCCAGCTGATGCCGTTCGTCATGCGGACCTGGATGTACGCCTCCGGCGTGATGTTCTCCATCAGCACCATGCTGGCCGGGAAGCCGGAGTGGCTGGTGCGGCTGATGCAGGTGAACCCGGCCGCGGTCTACATGGACCTCATACGGTTCGCGCTGATCGACGGCTACGGCGCCGCGCACCTGCCGCCGCACGTCTGGGCCCTCGCCGTGTTCTGGGCCGTGGCCGTGTTCGCCGGCGGCTTCGTGTACTTCTGGAAGGCGGAAGAGAGGTACGGCCGTGGCTGAGCACCACCAGGACACCGCCGCCCGCGGGGCCGGGGCGCACGTCCCCACCGTCATCGCGGACGAGCTGCACATCGTCTACCGCGTCAACGGCGCCAAGTCCGGCAAGGGCAGTGCCACCGCCGCCCTCAGCCGCATCCTCAAGCGCGGCTCCGACGACACCCGGCGGGGCGTGCGCAAGGTGCACGCCGTCCGGGGCGTCTCCTTCACCGCCTACCGCGGCCAGGCCATCGGCCTGATCGGTTCGAACGGCTCGGGCAAGTCCACCCTGCTGCGGGCCATCGCCGGCCTGCTCCCGGCCGAGAAGGGCAAGGTCTACACCGACGGCCAGCCCTCCCTGCTCGGTGTGAACGCGGCGCTGATGAACGACCTGACCGGCGAGCGCAACGTCATCCTCGGCGGGCTCGCCATGGGCATGTCCCGCGAGCAGATAAAAGAGCGCTACCAGGACATCGTCGACTTCTCCGGCATCAACGAGAAGGGCGACTTCATCACCCTGCCGATGCGGACGTACTCCTCCGGCATGGCCGCCCGGCTCCGGTTCTCCATCGCCGCTGCCAAGGACCACGACGTCCTCATGATCGACGAGGCCCTTGCCACCGGCGACCGCGCCTTCCAGAAGCGCTCCGAGGAACGCATCCGGGAACTGCGCACGGAGGCCGGCACGGTCTTCCTGGTCAGTCACAACAACAAGTCCATCCGGGACACCTGTGACCGGGTGCTGTGGCTGGAACGCGGAGAACTCCGGATGGACGGTCCCACCGAAGAGGTGCTCAAGGAGTACGAGAAGTTCACCGGCAAATAGCGCGGGCCGAGGCGGGCCCCGCAGGAAACAGTTCCGGCGGGCCCCTTCGTGCGTAAAGGAAACGTCAACTCGCGCCGTGGCGAGGAATCTTGGCGCCGATCGGTGCGTTGTTGTGATCTCCGGGACACCCCCCTGAAGCTCGATGCGTTGTACAACGTAAGCTGTAGCGGTCCCGGAAAGCGGCAAGTGGGGAGATAATCCGCGACACCCTGCGCCGGGGGCCGCCCTGCGGACGGCCGGGCGGCGTGTCCGAAATAGTGTGTGTTGGCTCGGCAGTGTAGAACGGGAGATGTGACGGCAATGGCTACGGAAACTCCCCTGCTCACCGCAGCACGTGCCGTCCCCGTGCCAGGCAGCGGACGATGACGCGGAGGAACACGGCGCACGACCCGGAACGCGCCACCCTGGACAAGGCCGCGGGTGAGAACTTCCCCGTGGCACCGTTCTTCCTGCCCCGCGCCTGGCGCGCCGACCTCATGGCCGTCTACGGCTTCGCCCGGCTGGTCGACGACATCGGCGACGGCGACCTCGCCCCCGGCGGCGCCGACGCCCGCCTGCTCGGCGTGCCGGCCGCCGACGCGCAGGACCGCCTCGTCCTCCTCGACGCCTTCGAGACCGACCTGCGCCGGGTCTTCGACGGCACGCCCCACCACCCGCTGCTGCGCCGGCTCCAGCCCACCGTCCGCCGCTGCGCGCTGCCCCCCGAGCCGTTCCTCGGCCTGATCGCCGCCAACCGCCAGGACCAGCTCGTCACCCGGTACGAGACCTACGACGACCTCCTCGGCTACTGCGAGCTGTCCGCCAACCCCGTCGGCCGCCTGGTCCTCGGCATCACCGGCACCTCGACCCCCGAGCGGGTCCGCCGCTCCGACGCGATCTGCACCGCCCTGCAGATCGTCGAGCACCTCCAGGACGTCAAGGAGGACCTCGGCCGCGACCGCGTCTACCTGCCCGCCGAGGACCTGAAGCGCTTCCACGTGGAGGAGGCGGACCTCGCCGCGCCCACCGCGGGCGCGTCGGCGCGCGCCCTGGTCGCGTACGAAACGGAACGCGCCCGTGAACTCCTGAATGAAGGCGCCCCCCTGGTGGGTAGCGTCCACGGCAGGCTGAAGCTGCTGCTCGCGGGGTTCGTCGCGGGGGGGAGGGCGGCGATCCGCGCGATCGTCGCCGCCGAATACGACGTACTTCCCGGCCCGCCCAAGCCCGGCAAGATCCAGTTGCTGCGCGAGGTGGGCGTGACACTGCGAGGAGAGGGGTGATCCGGGCCGTGGAGTCGGAACAGCACGCGTCCGCACCGGTACTCGCCGCCTACAGCTACTGCGAGGCCGTCACCGGCCGGCAGGCACGTAACTTCGCCTACGGCATCAGGCTGCTGCCGGCGCCCAAGCGGCGCGCGATGTCGGCGCTGTACGCGTTCTCCCGGCGCGTCGACGACATCGGCGACGGCGCGCTGGCCGACGACGTGAAGGCGGCCCGGCTCCAGGACACCCGGGCGCTGCTCGGCCGGGTCCGCGAGGGCGCCGTCGAGGACGACGACACCGACCCCGTCGCGGTCGCCCTGGCGCACGCCGCCCGCACCTTCCCGATCCCGCTCGGCGGCCTGGACGAGCTGATCGACGGCGTCCTCGCGGACGTGCGCGGCGAGACCTACGAGACCTGGGACGACCTGAAGGTCTACTGCCGGTGCGTCGCCGGGGCCATCGGGCGGCTCTCGCTCGGCGTGTTCGGCACCGAACCCGGCGCACGCGGCGCCGAGCGCGCCCCCGAGTACGCCGACACGCTGGGTCTCGCGCTGCAACTGACCAATATCCTCCGGGACGTCCGCGAGGACGCCGAGGGCGGCCGCACCTACCTGCCCGCCGACGACCTCGCCAAGTTCGGCTGCTCGGCCGGGTTCCAGGGCCCCCGTCCGCCGGAGGGCTCCGACTTCGCGGGCCTGGTCCACTTCGAAGTGCGGCGCGCCCGCGCCCTGTTCGCCGAGGGCTACCAGCTGCTGCCGATGCTGGACCGGCGCAGCGGCGCCTGCGTCGCCGCCATGGCCGGCATCTACCGCCGTCTGCTCGACCGCATCGCCCGCGAGCCCGAGGCCGTGCTGCGCGGCCGGGTCTCGCTGCCCGGACGCGAGAAGGCGTACGTCGCCGTACGCGGGCTGTCCGGCCTGGACACCCGGCACGTGACCCGGCAGACCGTCAGGAGGCGCGCCTGATGGGCCGCTGGACCCGCAGCCGGCCCGCGGGGGCCCCGCGGGCAACCTGCCGGTGCCGGACGGCGTCCCTGACGGCGACGGCCGGCCGGGGACCACGCGCCCACCGCGGCGGACGCACAGGGGAGGGCGCACGATGAGCGACGGTACGCGACCGGACGGACCACCGGCGGCGGTGCCCGGACGGCACGCGGTCGTGGTCGGCGGCGGCCTGGCGGGCGTGACCGCCGCGCTGGCACTGGCCGACGCCGGGGTCCGCGTGACCCTGCTGGAGAGCAGGCCGCGCCTGGGCGGCCTCGCCTTCTCCTTCCGGCGCGGCGACCTCACCATCGACAACGGCCAGCACGTCTACCTGCGCTGCTGCACCGCCTACCGCTGGTTCCTCGACCGGATCGGGGGCGCGGACCTGGCCCCGCTGCAGGACCGGCTCGACGTGCCCGTGCTGGACGCCGCCAGACCCGAGGGACGGCGGCTGGGCAGACTGCGGCGCGACCCGCTGCCCGTGCCCCTGCACCTCGGGCGCAGCCTCGCCACCTACCCGCACCTCTCGCTCGCCGAGCGTGCCCGGGTCGGCCGCGCCGCGCTCGCCCTCAAGACACTCGACCCCGCCGACCCGGCCCTGGACGCCCAGGACTTCGGCAGCTGGCTGGCCGCGCACGGCCAGTCGGCGCGTGCCATCGAGGCACTGTGGGACCTCGTGGGGGTCGCCACCCTCAACGCGGTCGCCTCCGACGCCTCACTGGGGCTGGCCGCGATGGTGTTCAAGACCGGTCTGCTGTCCGACCCGGGCGCGGCCGACATCGGCTGGGCCCGCGTCCCGCTGGGCGAACTGCACGACCGCCTCGCCCGCAAGGCGCTCGACTCCGCCGGCGTCCGCACCGAGGTCCGTACACGCGTCACCTCCGTCTCCCACCACGACAACGGCCGCTGGAGCGTCCAGGTTCCCGGCGAGCGGCTCGAAGCCGACACCGTCGTCCTCGCCGTGCCCCAGCGCGAGGCGTACGACCTGCTGCCGCCCGGTGCCCTCGCCGCCCCGGAACGGCTCCTCGGCATCGGCACCGCGCCCATCCTCAACGTCCACGTCGTCTACGACCGCAAGGTCCTCGCCCGGCCCTTCGTCGCCGCCCTCGGCACCCCCGTGCAATGGGTCTTCGACCGCACCGAGGCGTCCGGGCTGCGACAGGGGCAGTACCTGGCCCTGTCCCAGTCGACCGCGCAGCACGAGATCGACACACCCGTCGCCGAACTGCGCGCACGCTACCTGCCCGAACTGCGCCGGCTGCTGCCGCACGCGCGCGGCGCCGAGGTCAGGGACTTCTTCGTGACCCGGGAGCGGACCGCGACCTTCGCCCCGGCCCCCGGCGTCGGACGGCTGCGGCCCGGCGCCCGCACCGAGGCACCCGGCCTGTACCTGGCCGGAGCGTGGACCGCCACCGGGTGGCCCGCGACCATGGAGAGCGCGGTCCGCAGCGGCGTCGGCGCGGCCGACGCCGCGCTGCGCGCCCTGGGCCGCCCCCGCCCGAGCCGCCTCTTCGCCCTGAAGGAGGCGGCCCACCGCAGCTCCCCGGGAGACACGCCCCGGGGCCCCGGCCGACAACCGGGACAGACCGGCGCCGCCCAGCGAGGCGGGATCCGGTGAAGGCCGACCAGCAGCCCGCGGCAGGCCCCCGCACCGCCGGCACCGCGACAAGAGGAGAGACTGTGCCCACTGTGCCCCCGGCCTCGACGCCAGCGCGAGGGACCGCGGTGGACGTGACCGCGCTGTTGGAGCGCGGCCGGACCCTGGCCACACCGGTCCTGCGGGCGGCCGTCGACCGTCTGGCCCCGCCGATGGACACCGTCGCCGCCTACCACTTCGGCTGGATCGACGCGGCGGGCAACCCCGCGGACGGCGACGGCGGCAAGGCGGTGCGCCCCGCGCTGGCCGTGCTCTCCGCCGAGGTCACCGGCGCCGCCCCCGAGGCCGGCGTGCCCGGCGCGGTCGCCGTCGAACTCGTGCACAACTTCTCGCTGCTGCACGACGACCTGATGGACGGCGACGAGCAGCGCCGCCACCGCGACACCGTCTGGAAGGTGCACGGCCCGGCCCAGGCCATCCTGGTGGGCGACGCCCTGTTCGCCCTCGCCAACGAGGTCCTGCTCGAACTCGGCACGGCCGAGGCCGGCCGCGCCGCCCGCCGGCTGACCAGCGCCAGCCGCGCCCTGATCGACGGCCAGGCCCAGGACATCTCCTACGAGCACCGCGACCGCGTCAGCGTCGAGGAGTGCCTGGAGATGGAGGGCAACAAGACCGGCGCCCTGCTCGCCTGCGCCTGCTCCATCGGCGCGGTGCTCGGCGGCGCCGACGACGCGACCGCCGACACCATGGAGAAGTACGGCTACCACCTCGGCCTGGCCTTCCAGGCCGTCGACGACCTCCTCGGCATCTGGGGCGACCCGGAGGCCACCGGCAAGCAGACCTGGAGCGACCTGCGCCAGCGCAAGAAGTCCCTGCCGGTCGTGGCCGCGCTCGCGGCGGGCGGCGACGCCTCCCGGCGGCTCGGCGAGATCCTCGCCGCCGACGCCAAGAGCAGCGACTTCGAGAACTTCTCCGAGGAGGAGTTCGCGGCCCGCGCCGCCCTGATCGAGGAGGCGGGCGGCCGCGAGTGGACCGCCCAGGAGGCGCGCCGCCAGCACACCATCGCCATCGAAACCCTCGACGCCGTGGACATGCCCGCCCAGGTCCGGGCCGCGTTCACGGCGCTCGCCGACTTCGTCGTCGTACGGAAGAGATGATCCCTATCGGTCGAACCCACCTCGCGTAGTCGCCGGCCGGTGCCGAAAGGTTTCGGGCACCGGCCGACGGCGGACCCGCAGCAGCACGACTCGCACGACTGCACGAAGGGGAAGCCATGACAGCGACGACCGACGGAAGCACCGGGGCCACACTGCCGTCCCGCGCTGCCGCGGCCAGTGAAACCGTACTCACCACCCCCGTGGCGGCCGGGGTGAAAGAAGCCGCCGCACACGCCGCCAGGCGGGCCAGCGACTTCCTGCTCGCCCAGCAGGACGCCGAGGGCTGGTGGAAGGGCGACCTCGAGACCAACGTCACCATGGACGCCGAGGACCTGCTGCTCCGCCAGTTCCTGGGCATCGCCGACGAGGCGACCACCCGCGCCGCCGCGCTCTTCATCCGGGGCGAGCAGCGCGCGGACGGCACCTGGGCCACCTTCTACGAAGGCCCGGGCGACCTGTCCGCCACCGTCGAGGCGTACGTCGCCCTCCGCCTGGCCGGCGACGCGCCCGACGCCCCGCACATGGCCAGGGCCTCGGCCTGGGTCCGCGCCCAGGGCGGCATCGCCGCCTCCCGCGTCTTCACCCGGATCTGGCTCGCCCTGTTCGGCTGGTGGAAGTGGGAAGACCTGCCGGAGATGCCGCCGGAGCTGATCTACTTCCCGCAGTGGATGCCGCTGAACATCTACGACTTCGGCTGCTGGGCGCGGCAGACCATCGTGCCGCTCACCGTCGTCTCCGCCAAGCGCCCGGTGCGTCCCGCGCCGTTCGCGCTGGACGAGCTGCACACCGACCCGCTGCGGCCCAACCCGCCCCGGCCGCTCGCCTCCGCGACGAGCTGGGAGGGCGCCTTCCAGCGCCTGGACAAGGCCCTGCACGCGTTCCGCAAGGTGGCGCCGAGGCGCCTGCGCAAGGCCGCGATGAACTCCGCCGTCCGCTGGATCGTCGAACGGCAGGAGAACGACGGCTGCTGGGGCGGCATCCAGCCGCCCGCGGTGTACTCGGTCATCGCCCTGCACCTGATGGGCTTCGACCTCAGACACCCGGTGATGCGCGCCGGCCTGGAGTCCCTCGACCGCTTCGCGGTGTGGCGCGAGGACGGCGCCCGGATGATCGAGGCGTGCCAGTCACCCGTCTGGGACACCTGCCTGGCCGCCATCGCGCTCGCCGACGCCGGCCTGCCCGCCGACCACCCGCAGCTGGTGAAGGCCGCCGACTGGATGCTCGGCGAGCAGATCGTGCGCCCGGGCGACTGGTCGGTGCGCCGCCCCGGACTGCCGCCCGGCGGCTGGGCGTTCGAGTTCCACAACGACAACTACCCCGACATCGACGACACCGCCGAGGTGGTCCTCGCGCTGCGCCGGGTCGCGCACCACGACCCGGAGCGGCTGGACAGGGCGATCGGCCGCGGCGTGCGCTGGAACCTCGGCATGCAGTCGAGGAACGGCGCCTGGGGCGCCTTCGACGTCGACAACACCAGCCCGTTCCCCAACCGGCTGCCGTTCTGCGACTTCGGCGAGGTCATCGACCCGCCGTCGGCCGACGTCACCGCGCACGTCGTGGAGATGCTCGCCGTCGAGGGCCTGTCCCACGACCCGCGCACCCGGCGCGGCATCGACTGGCTGCTGGCCGAACAGGAGCCGGACGGCTCGTGGTTCGGCCGCTGGGGCGTCAACTACGTCTACGGCACCGGGTCCGTCGTCCCCGCCCTGACCGCGGCCGGCCTGCCCGGCTCCCACCCGGCGATCCGCCGCGCGGTGGCCTGGCTGGAGCGCGTGCAGAACGACGACGGCGGCTGGGGCGAGGACCTGCGCTCCTACCAGGACTCCAAGAAGTGGAGCGGCAAGGGCGCCTCCACCGCCTCGCAGACCGGCTGGGCGCTGATGGCCCTGCTCGCCGCGGGGGAGAAGGACTCCAAGGCCGTCGAACGCGGGATCGAGTGGCTCGCGGCCACCCAGCGGGAGGACGGCTCCTGGGACGAGCCGTACTTCACCGGCACCGGCTTCCCCTGGGACTTCTCCATCAACTACCACCTCTACCGCCAGGTCTTCCCGCTCACCGCGCTCGGCCGGTACGTCCACGGCGAGCCCTTCGCCGACCGGGTACGGGCGGACCGGCCCCGTACCGAGGCCAAGGCGGGCTGATGAGGACGCAGCCCGCCGCGGACCCGCTGCTGATCGCCTGCGCGCTCGGCATCGAGCACCTCGCCCTGCGCGCCGGCGACCACCGCGGCGCCGGCGGGCCGGTGACCTTCCTGCGCACCGGCATGGGCCCCCGGGCGGCGGAACGCTCCGTCGCCCGGGCCCTGGCCGGCCCCGCGGCGGCGCGGACCGCCGTGCTGGCCACCGGCTTCTGCGCGGGACTCGCCCCCGGCATGCACCCCGGCGATCTGGTCGTCGCCGAGGAGACCCGGGACCCGGGCGGCACGGTCACCTGCGTCGGCACCGAACTGCTCGTCAAGGAACTCGCCCGCACCCTGCCCGGCCGCACCGTGCACACCGGACCGCTCACCGGCTCCGACCACGTGGTGCGCGGACCGGAACGCTCCGGCCTGCGCGCCACCGGCGCGATCGCGGCCGACATGGAATCGGCGGCCACCCTGCTGAGCGCCGTGCGCACCGGCACGCGCCCGGTTGCCGCCGTCCGGGTGGTCGTGGACGCACCAGAACACGAACTCGTACGCATCGGCACGGTGCGCGGTGGAATATCTGCTTTCCGCGTTCTCCGATCCGTACTGCCGACTTTCTTCGAATGGCACCGTAATGTGCTGCTCCCCAGGAGGTGAGCCAGATGGCCATGCCGCTGCGCCAGTCCATCAAAGTCGCTACATATCTGGCCGAACAGAAGCTGCGCAAGCGGGACAAGTTCCCGCTCATCGTGGAGCTTGAGCCGCTCTTCGCCTGCAACCTGAAATGCGAGGGCTGCGGCAAGATCCAGCACCCGGCCGGAGTGCTCAAGCAGCGCATGCCGGTCGCCCAGGCCGTCGGCGCGGTCCTGGAATCCGGTGCGCCGATGGTGTCCATCGCGGGCGGCGAGCCCCTGATGCACCCGCAGATCGACGAGATCGTGCGCCAGTTGGTGGCCAAGCGGAAATACGTCTTCCTGTGCACCAACGCCATGCTGCTGCGCAAGAAGATGGACAAGTTCAAGCCGTCCCCCTACTTCGCCTTCGCCGTGCACATCGACGGACTGCGCGAGCGGCACGACGAGTCGGTGGCGAAGGAGGGCGTCTTCGACGAGGCCGTGGCCGCCATCAAGGAGGCCAAGCGCCGCGGCTTCCGGGTGACCACCAACTCCACGTTCTTCAACACCGACACCCCGCAGACCATCGTCGAGGTCCTCAACTTCCTCAACGACGACCTCAAGGTCGACGAGATGATGATCTCGCCCGCCTACGCCTACGAGAAGGCACCCGACCAGGAGCACTTCCTCGGCGTCGAGCAGACCCGCGAGCTGTTCAAGAAGGCGTTCTCGGGCGGCAACCGGCGCAAGTGGCGGCTCAACCACTCCCCGCTCTTCCTGGACTTCCTGGAGGGCAAGGTCGACTTCCCGTGCACCGCCTGGGCGATCCCCAACTACTCGCTCTTCGGCTGGCAGCGCCCCTGCTATCTGATGAGCGACGGCTACGTCCCGACGTACCGGGAACTCATCGAGAAGACCGACTGGGACAAGTACGGCCGCGGCAGGGACCCGCGCTGCGCCAACTGCATGGCGCACTGCGGCTACGAGCCCACCGCCGTCCTGGCCACGATGGGGTCCCTCAAGGAGTCGCTGCGCGCCATGCGCGAGACCGTCTCCGGAAACCGGGAGTGAGGCCATGACCGCCGTTTCCCTCGGCGTCCCCGAGGTGCCGGCCCGGCCGATCGCAGCGCGGCGCGTGTCGCGGCAGATCCAGGTCGGGTCGGTGGCGGTGGGTGGGGATGCGCCGGTGTCGGTGCAGTCGATGACGACGACGCGTACGTCGGACATCGGGGCGACGTTGCAGCAGATCGCGGAGTTGACGGCATCGGGGTGTCAGATCGTGCGGGTGGCGTGTCCGACGCAGGATGACGCGGACGCGTTGGCGGTGATCGCGCGGAAGTCGCAGATTCCGGTGATCGCGGACATTCATTTTCAGCCGAAGTATGTGTTCGCGGCGATCGAGGCGGGCTGTGCGGCGGTGCGGGTTAATCCGGGCAACATCAAGAAGTTCGACGATCAGGTGCGGGAGATCGCGAGGGCGGCGAAGGATCATGGGACGCCGGTTCGGATCGGGGTGAACGCGGGTTCGCTGGACCGGCGGTTGCTGCAGAAGTACGGGAAGGCGACGCCGGAGGCGCTGGTGGAGTCGGCGCTGTGGGAGGCGTCGCTGTTCGAGGAGCATGGTTTCCGGGACATCAAGATCTCGGTGAAGCACAATGATCCGGTCGTGATGATCGAGGCGTACCGGCAGTTGGCGCAGCAGTGTGACTATCCGCTGCATCTGGGGGTGACGGAGGCCGGTCCGGCGTTCCAGGGGACGATCAAGTCGGCGGTGGCTTTCGGTGCGCTGTTGTCGCAGGGGATCGGTGACACGATCCGGGTGTCGTTGTCGGCGCCGCCGGTGGAGGAGGTCAAGGTCGGTATCCAGATTCTGGAGTCGTTGAATCTGCGGCAGCGGGGTCTGGAGATCGTGTCGTGTCCCTCCTGTGGGCGGGCGCAGGTGGATGTGTACAAGCTGGCCGAGGAGGTCACGGCGGGTCTGACCGGTATGGAGGTCCCGCTGCGGGTGGCGGTCATGGGGTGTGTCGTGAACGGTCCGGGTGAGGCGCGTGAGGCTGATCTCGGGGTGGCGTCCGGCAATGGCAAGGGGCAGATCTTCGTGAAGGGTGAGGTCATCAAGACCGTTCCGGAGTCGAAGATCGTGGAGACCCTGATCGAGGAGGCCATGAAGCTCGCCGGGCAGATGGAGCGAGACGGCGTCGCGGCAGACGCCCCCACCGCCACGGGAGCGCCCACGGTGACGGTGAGTTGATGTACGGCACGGAGCGAGAGGGGGCCCAGCGTGACCATTCTGGAGAACATCCGGGGACCACGCGACCTGAAGGCGCTGTCCGAGGCGGAACTCGGCGAACTGTCCGACGAGATACGTGACTTCCTGGTGCACGCGGTCGCCAGGACCGGCGGCCACCTCGGGCCCAACCTGGGCGTGGTGGAACTCACCGTCGCACTGCACCGGGTCTTCGATTCGCCGGTGGACCGCATCCTGTGGGACACCGGCCACCAGAGTTACGTACACAAGATGCTGACGGGACGTCAGGACTTCTCCAAGCTGCGCGGCAAGGGGGGCCTGTCCGGCTATCCCTCGCGCGAGGAGTCCGCGCACGACGTCATCGAGAACAGCCACGCCTCCACCGCGCTGGGCTGGGCCGACGGCCTCGCCAAGGCGCGCGAGGTGCGGGGGGAGAACGGGCATGTGGTCGCCGTCATCGGTGACGGCGCGCTGACCGGCGGCATGGCCTGGGAGGCGCTGAACAACATCGCCGCCGCCCCCGACCGGCCGCTGATCATCGTCGTCAACGACAACGAGCGCTCCTACGCCCCGACCATCGGCGGCCTCGCCAACCACCTGGCCACCCTGCGCACCACCGACGGCTACGAGAAGTTCCTCGCCTGGGGCAAGGACCTGCTCCAGCGCACCCCCGTCGTCGGCGGCACCCTCTACGAATCGCTGCACGGCGCGAAGAAGGGCTTCAAGGACGCCTTCGCCCCGCAGGGCATGTTCGAGGACCTGGGGCTCAAGTACGTCGGCCCGATCGACGGCCACGACGTACCCGCCCTGGAGTCGGCGCTGCGCCGCGCCAGACGCTTCCACGGGCCGGTCCTCGTGCACTGCCTCACCGAGAAGGGCCGCGGCTATGAACCGGCCCTCGCCGACGAGGCGGACCACTTCCACACCGTCGGCGCGATGGACCCGCTCACCTGCGCCCCGCTCACCCCCACCGGCGCCCCGTCCTGGACCTCCGTGTTCGGCGACGAGATGGTACGGATCGGCGAGGAGCGCGAGGACGTCGTCGCGATCACGGCGGCCATGCTGCACCCGGTGGGCCTGGGCGAGTTCGCCGCGCGCTTCCCCGGCCGGGTGTGGGACGTGGGCATCGCGGAACAGCACGCGGCCGTCTCCGCGGCGGGCCTGGCCACCGGCGGCCTGCACCCGGTCGTCGCCGTCTACGCCACCTTCCTCAACCGCGCCTTCGACCAGCTGCTCATGGACGTGGCGCTGCACCGCTGCGGCGTCACCTTCGTCCTGGACCGGGCCGGTGTCACCGGCGTCGACGGGGCCTCGCACAACGGCATGTGGGACCTGTCCGTCCTCCAGGTCGTGCCCGGTCTGCGGATCGCCGCGCCGCGCGACGCCTGCCAGTTGCGGGCCCAGCTGCGCGAGGCGGTCGCCGTGGACGACGCGCCGACGCTGGTGCGCTTCCCGAAGGAGTCGGCCGGCCCGGAGATCCCGGCCGTGGACCGCGTGGGCGGCATGGACGTACTGCACCGGGCGGAGCGGCCCGAGGTGCTGCTCGTGGCCGTCGGCGTGATGGCGCCGGTGTGCCTCCAGGCCGCCGGACTGCTCGAAGCGCGCGGCATCGGCTGCACGGTCGTCGACCCGCGCTGGGTCAAACCCGTCGACGCGGCGCTGCCGGAGCTGGCCGCCGCACACCGGCTGGTCGCCGTGGTGGAGGACAACAGCCGGGCGGCCGGGGTGGGCTCCGCGGTGGCGCTCGCGCTGGGCGACGCCGAAGTGGACGTACCGGTACGGCGGTTCGGCATCCCCGAGCAGTTCCTCGCCCACGCCAAGCGCGGTGAGGTACTGGCCGACATCGGTCTCACCCCGGTCGAGGTGGCCGGGCGGATCGGCGCGAGCCTCGCCGCCCGGGAGCAGGCCGGACCGGTACCCCGGCAGCCCGTACCCCGGCAGCCGGGCGCCGTCCCGGCCGAGGAGTCCGCCGGGGCCGCCGGGGCCGACATGGCAGTCAAGGAGAAGACGGAATGACCACGGAGTTCGACCTCGGCGCGCTGCTGGCCGAGCGCGGCGCCGAGCGCTACGAGCTGCACACCAGGCACCTGAACCACCAACTGCCCCGCATGCTGCACACCATCGGCTTCGACAAGGTCTACGAGCGGGCCGAGGGCGCCCACTTCTGGGACACCGAGGGCAACGACTACCTGGACATGCTCGCCGGGTTCGGGGTGATGGGCCTGGGCCGGCACCACCCGGTCGTCCGCAGGGCGCTGCACGACGTGCTGGACGCCTCCCTGGCCGACCTGACCCGCTTCGACTGCCAGCCGCTGCCCGGCCTGCTGGCGGAGCGGCTGCTCACCCACAGCCCGCACCTGGACCGGGTGTTCTTCGGCAACAGCGGCACCGAGGCGGTGGAGACCGCGCTGAAGTTCGCCCGCCGCGCCACCGGCAGGCCACGCGTCCTGTACTGCGAGCACTCCTTCCACGGCCTGACCACCGGCTCGCTCTCCGTCAACGGCGAGGACGGCTTCCGGGACGGCTTCGCCCCGCTGCTGCCCGACACCGGCGTCCCGCTCGGCGACCTCGACGCGCTCGCCCGCGAGCTGAAGAAGGGCGACGTGGCCGCCCTCATCGTCGAGCCGATCCAGGGCAAGGGCGTGCACGAGGCCCCGCCCGGCTATCTGCGCGCCGCGCAGGAACTGCTGCACCGGCACAAGGCGCTGCTCATCGCCGACGAGGTGCAGACCGGCCTGGGCCGCACCGGCGACTTCTACGCCTACCAGCACGAGGACGGCGTGGAGCCGGACCTCGTGTGCGTCGCCAAGGCCCTGTCCGGCGGGTACGTGCCGGTGAGCGCCACCCTCGGCAAGGACTGGATCTTCAAGAAGGTCTACTCCTCGATCGACCGGGTGCTGGTCCACTCGGCGAGCTTCGGGTCCAACGCCCAGGCCATGGCGGCGGGCCTGGCCGTGCTGTCCGTGATGGAGAACGAGCAGGTCGTCGCGAACGCCCGCGCCATGGGCGAACTGCTGAAGACGCGGCTGGCGGCGCTGACCGACCGCTACGAACTGCTCGCCGACGTCCGCGGCCGGGGCCTGATGATCGGCATCGAGTTCGGCCGGCCCAAGTCGCTCAAGCTGCGCGGCCGCTGGACCATGCTGCAGGCGGCCCGCAAGGGCCTGTTCGCACAGATGGTCGTCGTCCCGCTGCTGCAACGCCACCGGATCCTCACCCAGGTCTCCGGGGACCACCTGGAGGTGATCAAACTGATCCCGCCGCTGGTCATCGGGGAACAGGACGTCGACCGGTTCGTGGACGCCTTCACCGCCGTGATGGACGACGCGCACGGCGGTGGACTGATGTGGGACTTCGGCAAGACACTGGTCAAGCAGGCGGTCGCCAACCGCTAGCCGTGCCGGTGAGGCCCACTTTGCCTCTGAGGCAATAAATTTGCCGCAGAGGCAAAGCTGCGGCTGAATGGGAGACATGAGTGCTCCCGAGCCCGATCCCGAGCGCCCGGCGGGACCGGCCGAGGACCTGCCCGCCGTCGCGCCCCGGCTGCGTGCGCTGCGCCGCCGGGCCTCCCTCACCCTGGAGGCCGCGGCCCGCGCGGCCGCGCTGTCGCCCGCCCACCTCTCCCGCCTGGAGACCGGGCAGCGCCAGCCCTCGCTGCCGATGCTGCTCGCGCTCGCCCGCGTCTACGGCACGACGGTCGCCGAACTGCTCGGCGAGACCGTGCCCGACCGGGACGCGATCGTGCGCGCCGCCGGCATGGAACCCACCCGGGCCGGCGGCTGGACGTACTGGCAGGCCGGCGCCTCCGGTCGCGGCATGCAGGCCCTGCGGGTGCGCGTCCCGCACGGCTCCCAGGGCGACATCGTCCGGGTGCACCCCGGCGAGGAGTGGCTGTACGTCCTCAAGGGCCGGCTGCGGCTGCGCCTGGGCGACGCCACCCATGTGCTCGGCCCGGGGGACAGCGCGCACTTCGACTCGCTGACCCCGCACCGGATCGCCGCCGAGGACCCGGACGGGCTCGACCTGCTGTTCGTCCACACCCTGCTGCAGAGTCCCACGGCCGCGCTGTGCCTGGGCCCCCACCTTGGAGAGACGCCATGAGCAACAGCAACATGGAGGAGAAGTTCCCGCGCGCCCTGTGGGTCCGGCTGCTCATCTACATCGCCGTCGGGCACCTCTTCGCCGCGTTCATCTGGCTGCTGTTCGCGATCGGGGCCAAGTGAGGCGGCGGTGACCGCCGGGGACGGGGCGGGGACAGGAACGGGGACGGGAGGGGCGGGAACGGCTCAGTCCAGCAGCCGTTCCCGCAGCCGCTGCCGGGTCTCGGGGGCGAGCCGGAGCCCCTGCTCCAGGTAGGCGTCGACGCCGCCCCAGGTCTCCTCGATGGTCTCCAGGGCCGCCGCCAGGTACTCGGCGCGGGCGTCGAAGAGGGGGCTGAGCAGTTCCATGATCTCGGCGGAGTGGGCCGCGGCCGAGGTCTCGCTGCGGCGCACCTTGTAGCGGCGGTGCGTGGCGTTGGACTCCAGGTAGTCCGCGACGATCGCCTCCCGCTCCACACCCAGGGCGAGCAGCGTCACCGCGATCGACAGGCCCGCCCGGTCCTTGCCGGCGGCGCAGTGCATCAGCGCGGGGACGCTGTCCTCGGCGAGCGCGTGCAGCACCTGGGAGTGCTCGGCGGTGCGCTGCTTGATCATCTCCCGGTAGGAGGCGGTCATCCGGGCGGCGCCCTTGCCGTCGTCCAGGACCGCCCGCAGCTGGTCGAGGTCGCCGTCGCGGACCATCCTCCAGAACTCGGCGCCGTCGGCCGGGTCGCTCAGCGGCAGGTTCACATTGCGCACGCCGGGCAGCTCGACGTCCGGGCCCTCCAGCTTCTGGTCCGCCGCGTTGCGGAAGTCGAAGACCGTGTGCAGGCCCAGCGAGGCGAGGAAGGCCGCGTCCTCACCGGTGGCGTGCGCCAGGTGGCCGCTGCGGAACAGCGCCCCGTGCCGTACCCGCCGGCCGTCCACGGTCGGCAGCCCGCCCACATCGCGGAAATTGCGGACTCCGGACAGTTCCGGCTCGGTCGACGGCACCTGCTGCGTCACGGGGGCTCCTCGCTCTCGGCCCCGCCCTCACGGCTCGTCGACGGGGTGCGCTTCGACGATACGACATGGGTGCCCGAGGCAACCCAGCCGTGTGCGCGGGTGGCGGTCGAGCCGTCAACGCCGCTGGTCGGCGGCGTATTCCTGATCGGCGGACATGCGCGCAGTGGCTTATCTCACCGCACGTCAACCCCTGCCTACGGTCGCGTAGGTCACATTCCAAGGTGAATCATGGGCCGACGTGGCAGACGATTCGAAGAGTGACAGCAGATCAGTGATCGGGTCGTACGTGTCGGTGGGGGACAGCTTCACCGAAGGCGTCGGAGACCCCGGCCCCGACGGGGCGTTCGTCGGCTGGGCCGACCGGTTCGCCGTCCTGCTCGCCGACCGGCGACCCGAGGGCGACTTCCAGTACACCAACCTGGCCGTACGCGGGAAACTGCTCGACCAGGTCGTGGCGGACCAGATCCCGCGAGCCGCCGAACTCGCCCCCGACCTCGTCTCGTTCTGTGCCGGCGGCAACGACATCATCCGCCCGGGCACCGACCCCGACGACGTGGCCGAGCGCTTCGAGAAGGCGGTCGCCCGCCTCGCCTCCGCGGCCGGCACCGTCATGGTCACCACCGGGTTCGACACCCGGGGCGTGCCCGTGCTCAAGCACCTGCGCGGCAAGATCGCCACGTACAACGGGCACGTGCGGGCGATCGCCGACCGCTACGGCTGCCCGGTGCTCGACCTGTGGTCCCTGAAGACCGTCCAGGACCGCCGCGCCTGGGACCACGACCGCCTGCATCTCTCGCCCGAGGGGCACACCCGCGTGGCCCTGCGCGCCGGACAGGTGCTCGGCCTCGACATCCCGGCCGACCCCGAGCAGCCCTGGCCCCCGCTGCCGCCGCGCGGCACGCTTGAGGTGCGCCGCGACGACGTCCAGTGGGCGCGGGAGTTCCTGGTCCCGTGGATCGGCCGCCGCCTGCGCGGCGAATCCTCCGGCGACGCGGTGACCGCCAAGGGCGCCCTGTCCCCGGACGCCATCAGGACGCGGATCGCTTCGGTGGCGTGAGGGCGGCGGGCGCCCGGCGGCGTGGGTGGTGTGGGGCGGGGTGGTTCCGCCCCTGGTCCAGCCGTGTCTGGTCCGGTCACCGGGTCGCAGCAGGTCGGTGCGACCCGGTCGTGATCGCGGGGTGCGGGGCCCCGCCGGGACTGGAAATCAGGCGGGGACTGGTAGACGTACCCCGTACCCGTGTCCGTACGGGGGCCGAGACGGTACGCCGTCCTGGCGCGGCTCGCTCGTGGTCGCAGCGCGGGCGGCCGTTCGCCGGCAAAGGCCCGACAGCGGATCAGCGGGCGGCGCCCGCCGTCACCTGCTCGCGCCGCAGGCCGAGTTCGCGGGCCAGGGCCTCGTCGACCCACCCCTGGGCCCGGGCGCGGGAGACCGTGCCGCCGTACGAGGTCAGCTGTACGGCGAGCCCGTCGAGGAGCGCGGTGAGGCGCAGGGCCGTACCGGCCGGGTCCGGGCAGCGGAACTCGCCCGCGGCCACCCCCTCGGCGACGACCTCGGTGAGCGCCGCCTTCCACTCCCGGTCGAGGTCCCGGGTGACCTGCCGCAGGGCGGGCTCGCGCAGGGCGACGGCCCACCCCTCGATCCACAGCCGCCAGCCCTTGGCGGTCCCCGTGGGCGCGTACCAGCGCACCGCGGCCCGCAACCGGCGCAGGGCCGTCGTGCGCCGCGCGAGCAGCCTGCGCAGGCGGGCGAGATCGTCCTCGGCGGCGTGCGCGAACGCGGCGGAGACCAGCTTCTCCTTGGTCGAGAAGTGGTAGAGCACCAGCGCGTTGCTCACGCCGAGCACCGCGGCCACGTCGGCGATGCGCACCGCCGCCACGCCACGGGCCTCGATCTGCCCGATGGCCGCCCGCAGCAACTCCGCACGCCGCTCCGCCACGCTCAACCGCACTCTCGCCACGCGGTCACCCTAATGGGTCTTGCCCCGCGGGCAAGGGGCGTGCGAGGACCGTCCGCGGGGCCGGACCCGAGCCGTCCATAATGGAAAACCTCACCCACCCCACTGGAGGTATCGTGGCCGGCTTCCGTCCCCTGAGTTCCGGGCTCGGCCCGTTGCGGCCCGCGGCCTTCGGCGCGGACCCCGCCGGAGCGCGCATGGCGCGCATCCGCCGGTCACCCCACTTCAAGGACGGCGTCTTCCAGAACCCCGGGGGCACGGCCCGCACCCGCCCCTCCGGTTCGATGCGGGAGTTCGCCAAGCTCTACTTCGACAAGGAGCAGCGGCCCCGCCGCTCCCCGCAGGGCACCGTCCCGGTGCATCCCACCACGTACGCCGACCTGGCCAGGCCCGCGGCCACCGGGCTGCGGCTGACCTGGCTGGGCCACTCCAGCGTGCTCGCGGAGATCGACGGGCACCGGGTCCTGTTCGACCCGGTGTGGGGCGAGCGCTGCTCGCCGTTCCCCTTCGCCGGGCCGCGCCGGCTGCACCCGGTCCCGCTGCCGCTGGCCGAGCTGGGCCCGGTCGACGTGGTCGTCATCTCCCACGACCACTACGACCACCTGGACATGCCCACGATCAAGGCGCTGGCCGGCACGGACACCGTGTTCGCCGTGCCGCTCGGTGTCGGCGCCCACCTCGAACACTGGGGGGTGAGCGCGGACCGGCTGCGCGAGCTGGACTGGCACGAGGCCGCCAAGGTCGGCGGGCTCACCCTCACCGCGACCCCGGCCCGCCACTTCTGCGGCCGGGGCCTGCGCAACACCCAGCACACCCTGTGGGCGTCCTGGGCCGTCGCGGGCGAGGAGCACCGCGTGTACCACAGCGGCGACACGGGCTACTTCGACGGCTTCCAGGACATCGGCGCCGACCACGGCCCGTTCGACGCCACGATGATCCAGATCGGGGCGTACTCCGAGTTCTGGCCCGACATCCACATGACCCCCGAGGAGGGCATGCGCGCCCACCTCGACCTCCAGGGCGGCGGTGCGCACGGGGTGATGCTGCCGATCCACTGGGGCACCTTCAACCTGGCCCCGCACGCCTGGGCGGAGCCGGGGGAGTGGACGCTGGCCGCGGGCGAGGCGGTCGGGCAGACGGTCGCGCTGCCGGTGCCCGGCTGGCCCTTCGAGCCCGCCGGTGAGGTCCCGTCGCTGCCGTGGTGGCGGGACGTGGCGCAGACGGCCACCCGCAAGTGGCCGGTGCCGGAGCTGGGGCTGAGGACGGCGCGCGGGCTCGATCTGGCCGTCGAGGAATGACGGTTCGCGGACCTGGGGAACCGGGGCGCGGCACGGACGCGCCGACGGCCCAAGGAAGCTGGCACCGGCAGAAGCGATGACGCCCGGGAGCCGCCGGGGCGGGTGGACGCGCCGCATATCATGTTCCGGTTCGAGACCGCCGAGCCCTGCCAGTGGTAGGCCGGGCGGTGGGTTCCAGGAAGGTGCACCAGGCCATGCGGAGAAGGGCGTCAGGCTCCCGGGGAGCTACCCGAGAGGCCGGGACCGGCACCGCGCGGCGGGTGCGGGTCGCCTCCGGAGCCGCTCACGGCAGCTGGCTCAGCCGGGGCAAGGACGGCCGGCTCAGCCTCTACGCCCCTGCCGACGGCGGCCTGCTGCGCTGGACGGAGTCGGTCGTCGGCGGAGCCGGCTGGGGCGGGCCGTACTTCGTGGCCGTGGCCGGGCTCACCCACCTGAGCGTGGCGCAAGGCGCCGACGGCTATGTGCATTTCCTCGGCCGCCGGGTGCGTACCGGAGCCGACGGCTCGCCGAACGTCGATGTCGTGCACGCCATCCAGTACCAGACGGGACTCGCCGTCACCGACTGGCGTTCGCTGGGCAATCCGCATCAGGACCGTCAGGAGGGCGCGCGACTCGGCGCGCCGGTCGGGGCGACGGCGGACGACGGGACCGTCCACGTCTTCGTGCGCAGCGCGCGGGGCGGACTGGCGCTGCGCCGCGAGGACTCCAACGGCCGGTGGAAGGGCTGGGAGGACCTGGGCGGCGCGGGCGCCGAGGCGTCCCCCGCGGCCGTGGTCCTCGCCGGAGGGCGGCTGGAGGTCTGCGCGGCCGCCCGGACGGGGCTGCTGGTCTGGCGTCAGCAGCAGCCGGGCGGTGACTTCACGGGCCCCCGGGGCTTCTCGCTGAGCCCGGTGCCGGGCACCGTCGCGGCGGTGCAGACCGGTCCCGACCGGCCCACGTTCTTCTGGGCGGACGCCGCAGGCGGCGGAGTGGCGGCCTGGCGGACCGGCGGATGGCCCGTCGAGCTGGGAGGCAGCCTGTCCGAAGGGCCGCTCGCGGCCTCGCGCCTGTCGCTGGACGGGTACGACTGCGTCGTCCTGGCCCACCGCGGCCGGCAGGGCTCGGCGGTGCTCGGTGTGGGCGGCACCGAGAACGAGGGCAACGGCTTCTGGTGGTACGACCTGGCGGAGGCGTGCCAGGGAGGGCCCGCCCTGGCCCGGGATGGTCTCGGACGCCTGGTGGTGGCGCTCGTCGGGCCGGACGGCACGCCCAAGGTCGCGCGTCAGGAGGAGAGCGGCGGGCTCGCCTTCACCCGGTGGCACCGGCTCTGATCCGCCCGGACGGGACCCTCGGGTCCGCCGGGCACGGGCCGTCCGCGACCGGCGAGGACGGCCCGCGCCGCACCTCAACCGCCGTGCGCGGGGGACTTCTTCGCGGACTCGGGAATGGTGGAGCCGGTACGGATCGCCTTCCACAGCTGTCCCGCCTGCGGCTCCGCCGCGACCACCCGGTTGGGGTCGGCCTTGTCGTACCGCACCGGCAGCATGATCGTTTCCATGGTCGCGGGGTCGACGCCGTTGAGGCTGCGCCCGAACTCCGCCAGCTTGGTGAGGGAGGCCAGGTCGGAGTCGGTGGTGAGGGCCGCGGTGAGCTTGTCGGCGATCTTGTACGCCTTGGTGGGGCTGCCCAGCAGGTCCTGCTTCTTGATCTCGCTCAGCAGCGCCAGCATGAACTGCTGCTGGAGGCTGATGCGTCCGAGGTCGCTGCCGTCACCGACGCCGTGCCGGGTGCGGACGAACTCCAGGGACTGCGTGCCGTTCAGCCGGTGGGGGCCGGCGGTGATGTCCAGCCCGCTCGACTTGTCGTGGATGTCCTGCGGCACGTCGACGGTCACCCCGCCGATCGCATCCACGAGTCCCTTGAAGCCGGCGAAGTCTATCTCCATGTAGTGGTCCATGCGGACCCCGGAGATCTGCTCCACGGTCTGGACGACACAGGCCGGACCGGCCTCGGAGTAGATGGAGTTGAACATCACCCGTGTCGCCGACCGCACCCGGGTGCCGTCCTTCTTCGTGCAGGCGGGCCGGGTGACCAGGGTGTCGCGGGGGATGCTGATCGCGACGGCCTTGGTACGGCCCTCGGGTATGTGCATCACCAGGGCGGTGTCCGAGCGCGCGCCGGAGACGTCGCCGGTGTTCAGGGCGGCGTTGGCCCCGGCCCGCGAGTCGGAGCCCAGGATCAGGATGTTCTGGCCGGAGGTGGGCAGCTTCTCGGGCCGGTTGTCACCGATCGCCTTGTCGATGTCGACACCCTTGATGTTGCCGTCCAGGTCCCGGTACAGCCAGTAGCCGGTGCCGCCCGCGGCCAGCACGAGCACCAGCACGGTCAGCAGGACGACGCGTCCCCAGCGTCTCTTCGGACGGGAGGCGCGCCGCCCCCCGCCCGAACTCCTGCCGCTCGAACTCCTGCGGGAACGACGGGTCTCGGTGGTGGCGTCGGGCGTCATCGTGCTTCGGGTTCCTCTCCTCACGGGCTCCGCGCCGGCGGAGTGGCTGGGGCCCGGGTGGGGGAGACCGGCCCAACTGATGCGGTCAATGCAGTGCGAGAACTATAGGCGGCACGACATGCCGGCTTTACGGGCAGGCGGCTTCGGCATGACCCGGGGATGGACCGCTTCTTACGCGCCTCTTGACCTATCTTATGATTTTCATAAGATGTGGTGTCCCTGTGATGATCGGAGGAGGGGGCTTTTACCGGCGTCACCAGGGCGCGTCACCGAGACGGCAAGGGGGCCGGCCGGTCGCGCGGAACAGGGGGGTGGGCAGCCCGCCCGGGAGCGGTGTGCGCTCTCCGGTGGGCGGCACGTGTTGCTAGGAGTCAGAGTTGGCGGATCATCCGCGTCTCAGTGTTGTGGTGCCGTTCCAGGACGTGGAGGTCTATCTCGCCGAGTGCCTGGAGTCGATCGCGCGTCAGTCGTTCCGCGACTTCGAGGTGCTGCTCGTCGACGACGGCTCCACCGACCGGTCCACCCAGATCGCCGCCGAGTTCTGCGCCCGCGACCGGCGTTTCCGGCTCGTCCGCCAGGAGTCGCACGGACCCGGGCACGCCCGCAACACCGGCCTGCGCGCCATGCACCCCCGAGGCGAGTTCCTGGCCTTCGTCGACGGTGACGACGTCATACCCGAGTACGCCTACGAACTCCTGGTGCGCACGCTCGACGAGTCCGGCTCGGACTTCGTCTCCGGCAACGTGCAGATGATGAACTCCACCAAGAAGTGGCAGTCCCCCCTGCACAAGGGGCCGATGCAGAAGAACCGGCGCGGCACCCACATCACCAAGTTCGAGGCCCTGATCTACGACCGCACGGTCTGGAACAAGCTCTTCCGGCGGTCCTTCTGGGACTACCACTTCATCGAGTTCCCCGAAGGCGTCCTGTACGAGGACTCCTGGGTCAACATGTTCGCCCACTTCCGGGCCGAGAAGGTCGACGTCATCACGGACATCGTCTACTTCTGGCGGCGCCGGGACGGCGGGGCCGCCCCCTCGATCACCCAGCGGCACACCGAACTGTCCAACCTGCGCGACCGGGTCGCCGCCGTGCAGTCGGTCAGCCGCTTCCTCGCCGAGCGGCGCTCGCGGCTGTACGAGGAGAGCAAGCGCAAGTACGACCTCGCCTGCCTGAAGTCCGACCTCATGCTGCATCTGAAGGTGCTGCCGGACGCCGACGAGGAGTACCGGACGGCCTTCATGGAGTGGGCCAACGAGTTCCTCGACGAGGCCGACCCGGCCATCATCGACGAACTGCCCGCCGACGCCCGGGTCAAGTGGCTCCTGGTGCGCGAATGGCGGCTGGCCGAACTCCTCGACGTCATCGAGTTCGAGCGGCGCGGCGGCCCGATGCCCGTGCAGCGCCGGTTCCGCCGCTATCTGAAGTACCCCTACCTCGGGGACCGGCAGGTGGGCCTCGACCGCAAGGCGTACCGCCTCGACAAGGAACTCTCCCTCCACGGCTCCCTCGGCGGAGCCCACTGGAACGGCGACTCCGACATGCTGACGCTCACCGGGACCGCGTACGTCCGGTTCATCAACGTCCACAAGAAGCACATGTCGGTCAAGGCGATCGCCCTGCGCGACAAGAAGCACGGGCGCATGGTCCTGTCGTCGGCCAGGACCACCTACGCGCCGCAGGCCACCGAGCACTCTCAGCAGAATCGCTACTGCTACGACTGGGCCGGCTTCGAGGCGCACATCGACACCACCCGGCTCAAGCGCAAGGGCAAGTGGGTCGAGGGCACCTGGGACGTCGCCGCCGGTGTCCTCAGCCGCGGGCTCTTCCGTTACCGGGGCATCGGCCGGGGCGGGTCGGGCAGCGCCGCCAATCCCCCCTACCGGTACGTCGACCGCAACATCCGCATCCTGCCGCTGTTCCTCCAGGACAAGCTCAAGCTGCGCGTGGAGATCGTGCGGTGCCGGATCACCGGGCACCGGCTCGTCGGCGAACAGCTCGAACTGCGCGGCGTCTACCTCGGCCCCACGGTGCCCGAATCGGGCAGACTGCGCGTCACCGGCATGAACGGCGCCGGACGGCACGACGCGAAGGTGCGCTTCACGCCCGGCGGAGAAGGCTGGTGCACCTTCACCACCCGGCTGCCCCTGCGGGCCCTGGTCCCGGGATTCCGGGCCACCGCCCAGGCCGACGGGGAGATCCCGCAGTCCTGGAACATGGGCAGCAACGGCTGGAAGACCACCTTCCACGTCGAGGGCCGGAAGATGACCATCTACCCGGTCATGGCCGAGGACACCCCGGACGGCCGGTACCGCATGCCCGCCTCGTTGCAGACCCGCGAGGGCGACCGCGAGGTCGTGGTCCACCGCAACGGCGCCGGCTACCTCGTCCTGTTCGAGCGCGCGACCCTGCCCATGGCGACGGACTTCGCCTGGCACCCGGACGGCTCGCTGGAGATCTTCGGCCGGTACGCGGCCGCCGACCGGCTCTCCGCGCAGGAGCACCGGGCGGCGCATCTGGTCGTGCGCTCGCGGGCGCACGGCGCCGAACGCAGCGTGCCGCTGGCCTGGGACGGGCGGAACTTCCGCAGCGTGCTGTCACCGGCCGCGATGCGGACGCTGGCCGGCGAGATCCCGCTCGCGGCCGGCCGCTGGGACTTCTTCCTGCGCCGCCAGGACCTCTCCGCCGTCGCCCGCGAGGACCGGCTCGACGACCTGATGATCAAGATCGAGCAGGGTCTCGTGCGGGCCTTCCCGCAGGAGTACGGGGAGCACGAGCGCCGCTACGAGCTGCAGGCGGAGGCGTACGACCGGCTGTCCCTCCTCGTCCACTCCGCCATGCCCGACCACGCCCGCGGCCCCTACCGCCAGAAGCTCCTGCGCACCAAGGCCTACCCGGCGGCCCGCCGCACGCCGGTGCGCCCCGCCGTGCTCTTCGACGCGTTCAAGGGCACCCAGTACTCCGACAACCCCCGGGCCCTGCACGAGGAACTGGTCCGGCGCGGCGTCCCCCTCGACCAGCTCTGGGTGGTGCGCGACGACCAGGTGGACGTGCCCCCGACCGCCACACCCGTGCGCATGTGGTCCCCGGAGTGGTACGAGGCGATGGCCACCAGCAGGTACGTCGTCGCCAACAACCACCTCCCCGACTGGTTCCACAAGCGCGACGGCCAGGTCGTCGTACAGACCTGGCACGGCACCCCGCTGAAGAAGATCGGCCACGACATCGAGGCCATCCACTTCGCCGACCAGCGCTATCTGGAGCGGGTCGAGAAGGAGGTGCAGAACTGGGACATGCTGGTCTCGCCCAACAGCTTCTCCACCCCGATCCTCAAGCGCGCCTTCGGCTTCCCCGGCGAGATGGTCGAGAGCGGCTACCCGCGCAACGACATCCTGCGCCGGCCCGGCATGGAGCAGCGCGAGCAGGAGATCCGCCGGCGCATCGGGCTGCCCGAGGGCAAGCGCGTGGTCATGTACGCCCCGACCTGGCGCGACGACCAGTACTACGCCCCGGGCAAGTACAAGCTCGACTTCCGTATCGACCTGGCCGACGCGCGCGCCCGGCTCGGCGCCGACCACGTCCTCCTGGTCCGCCGCCACCCCAACGTGGTCGACCCGGTGCCGGGAGCCGGTGACGGCTTCGTCTTCGACGTGTCCGACTATCCGGACATGGCGGACCTCTCCCTGATCACCGATGTGATGATCACGGACTACTCGTCCCTGATGTTCGACTACGTCAACACCGGCCGCCCGATCCTCTTCTTCACCTACGACCTGGACCACTACCGCGACACCCTGCGGGGCTTCTACTTCGACTTCGAGCACAGTGCGCCGGGACCGCTGGTGTACACCTCGCAGGATCTGGTGACGGCCCTGCGCGACATCGACCGCATCCAGGACACGTACGCGGAGCGATATCGCTGGTTCCAGCGCGAGTTCTGCGACCTGGACGACGGGTTCGCCTCCGCGCGGCTCGCCGACCGGATGCTCGTCGCGGGCGGCGACCTCGCCCCCGGGGACGCGCACGCCCCGGCGGTCGGCACCGTCGACACCCGCCGCACCCTGCGCGCGCTCACCCCGATCCGGCGGCCCGCACCCGGCTGGTTCGGCCCCCGCGGGCCGGCCGTGCCGCAGGCCCACGGAGCTGCCGCTCCCCACCTCATGGACGCGGTGCCCGGCCAGCCCGGCCCCGATCACCGGCCCGCACCGGACGCGTACCAGGCACCGGCCAGGCGCCACCCCCCGGTCGGCGAGGACACGGACCGCCAGCCGCAGTCGTACGTACCGCGACTGGTACCGGCGCGCTTCCAGGAGCCGTTCGGGTCCGCTCCCGGGGTGGTACAGCCGCCGGACGGCCGGATCTACGAGGGCGTGGTCGTGTGACACCGGTCCGCGCGCACGCGAACGGTCGCCGGCGCTCATGAACGTCCCGACGCACCATCGGCGGCCGACCGCCGTCCCCGGTGTCCCGGCGCACCCCTACGACGGCCGGCCGTGCCGTCCCTCAGCCGGTCCGCACCCGCATCAGCAGGGCGTAGTGGTCGGACGCACCGGTCTCGTGCACCGAGCAGCCGGTGCGGGGCAGACCGGTGAACAGGTAGTCGATCTTGTGGCCCGAGACATGGGTGGGTCGGCCGGCCCGGGAAGAGGCCGTTTTCTGGTCGCACTCCCGGTCGGCGCGGTAGGGCGCGTCCGGCCACACCCAGGAAGCGGGATTGCGCGGTCCCGGCGGGTCGAGGTTCAGATCACCGCCGTAGACCGTGCGCGGCGAGGGCGCCGCGGCCACCAGCGCTCTCAGCTGGTCGTCCCGGAACTCCCAGTGCGGGTGGGCGCGGTCGTCGCCCGGCCGGCTGAGGTGAGTGGTGCACAGCCGCACGCGGTACGCCGCGACCGTGGCGCACAGGATGCCGCGCCGCAGTCCCACGGTGGGCTGCTGCGCGGGCACCGAGGCGGTGCCGGACAGCGGGTACGCCGAGAGCAGGGCGATACCGGCGGCGCCCTGCCCGAAACCGGCGCAGCGTATGGTGCTGGTGTGCCCGGTGGCGTCGCGCGAGGTGTAGGGCCGGAACAGGGTGTGCCAGGAGCCCACGAGGTCCGCGCGCACCGCCTCCAGGTCACCGGCGCAGGTCTCCTGAAGGAAGAACGCCCGGACACCGGAGCGGGTGGCGAGCCGTTCGAGCTGGGCCTTCTTCGCGCTGGGAGCACCGAAGTCCGTACAGTGCCACTGCCGCACACCGCACATGTTCCAGGTGGCCACCGTCAGCGACCCGGGCACGCCGGAGCGGGCCTTCCCGGTGGTGTGCGCGATCACCACCAGGCCCACGACGGCCAGCAGCGCCGCCACGGCGGCGATGATCTTCCGTGCCGTCCGGGGCACGGCGTCCATCCGGCGCCTGAGCATCCGAGGAAAGTGGAACCGCAGCATGTCTGAAGCAGCCGTCAAGGGGCGGCCGGTCGTCCAGGGAATCGATGCCTCCGGTGGGTGTCCCGTCGAGTACCGCTTCGCCCATGCGCGAAACGGCAACCGGCACCTGGTGGTCGTCTTCGCCAACATCTTCGCCCCCGACGACTACGGCTGGTCCACCGGGGTCCTGGACGGCCTGCGGTCGAACGTTCTGTGGATCCGTGACCGGTTCGACGGCGGCAACACCTACTACCTGTGCAAGGGCATGGACTTCTCCGTGGAGAGGTCGGTGATCGGGCTCATCTCACGGGTCATGAAGTCGCTCGGGCTGACACCCGACGACGTCACCCTGTGGGGCAGCTCGAAGGGCGGCAGCGCGGCACTCTACTTCGGACTGCGGTACGGCTTCCGGAACGTCGTCGCCAGCGTGCCGCAGCTGCGGATCGGCACGTTCGTGCGCGACGTCTACCCGGACACGGGCCGGCACATGCTGGGCGAGTCCATGACCGACGACAACGTGGGCGTCCTGGACGCGGTACTTCCCGACCTGCTGAGCGCGGGGGCGAACCCGGACGCACACCTCTACGTGGTGTCCTCGCCGCGGGACGAGCAGTACGCCTCCCAGGTGGAACCGTTCCTGGGGCTGCTGCAGCGCTACCGTAACTTCAACTTCCTCTTCAATGACTCCCCGCTCATCACGGGACACGGAAAGGTGACCCAGCGCAACACTCCTCCTCTGCTGGGCATCGCCTACCTGCTCGTCGAGGGCATCGCCCCGCGCATCGGAGCCGTACGCCACGGAAACGAACAGCCCGAAGCCGACAGCTCGGGCATCAAGGCCTTCCTCGGCTCCACCTCCGTGGTGCAGAACTCCGTCGCCCCGCCGACGGTGACCCTGCCCGCGGCGCAGTCCGCGACGCCCGCCGGGTCCGTGCACTTCGCGGGCTGGGCACCGGGCGCCGTCCGCGTCAGCATCTGGGAGAACGGCAAGTACCTGGCGTCGGCCCCGGTCGGCGCCGACGGTGCCTGGGCCTGGGACCGGGAGCAGCCGTGGAGTACGGGCGACCATCTGGTGCGGCTCTTCGCCGTCGACCCGAACGGCTACCAGTCCGAGCGCACCGACGTCCGGTTCGCCGTGGCCGAGTACACCGATCCGCACGTCGGTGTGATGGCGCCGGTGGTCCGTACGCCCGGCGCGTACCAGCAGGTGCCAGGAACCGCCGTGGCGTTCAGCGGCTTCGCGCCGGGCGCCGCCCAGGTCGGCTTCCGGCAGAACGGGATGCTGCTCGGTTCGACCGTGGTGGCTCCGGAGAGCGGATGGTCCTGGGCCCCGGGCGGGGCCTGGCCCGAGGGCACGCACACGGTGGAGGTCTTCGCGGTGGACGCGGCCGGAGCCGAGTCCCCGGCGACTGCCGCGACCTTCGTGGTCCTGGGCGCCGCGGTCGGCACGGCACACACCGGCTACTGAGGTCCGGCCCTGCCCAGGGGCCCCGTCGGTCGCCCCGACGCCAAGCACAGAAGAGTGGAGTCCGCACATGTCCCCAGCACCCTCGAAGGGGCGGCCGCTGGTCACGGGAATCGAATCCGCCGGGACCTTCCCGGTCGAGTACCGCTTCGCCCACGCCAAGAACGGCAACCGGCATCTGTTCGTCGTCTTCGCCAACTTCACGGCGCCGGGCGACTACGGCTGGTCGAACGGGGTCTTCGACAACGTACGCGCCAACATCCTCTGGATCCGCGACCGCTTCCACGGGATGAACAGCTACTACCTGTGCAAGGACATGGACTTCTCGCTTGAGCAGTCCGTCGCCACGCTGATCTCCCACGTCATGCGGGCCCTCTCGCTCACTCCCGGTGACGTCACTTTGTGGGGCGGTTCCAAGGGCGGCAGCGCGGCCCTGTACTTCGGGCTGCGCTACGGCTTCCGGAACATCGTTTCCCTCGTCCCCCAGTTCCTGATCGGCTCGTACGTCCGCAAGGTCCATCCCCAGGTGGCCGCCTTCATGCTGGGGGAGGGCGTACCGGAGGAGAACGTGCGGGCCGTGGACGCGATCCTGCCCGATCTGGTGCGGTCCGGGACCCATCGCTCCGCCAACATCTACCTGCTGTCCTCACCGCAGGACGAGCAGTACCCGGAGCAGGTCGAACCCTTCCTCGGCCTCTTCCAGCACTACGAGAACTTCAACTTCATCTTCAGCGAATCGCCGTTCATCACCGACCACACGCAGGTCACCCGGCGCAACGTGCCCGCTCTCATGGGCCTCGCGAACCTGCTCGCGGACGGCATGCCCCCGCGCCTCGGCTTCGTCCGCAACGGCTACGAGGAACCCGACCGTGACCGGTCGGCCATCGACGCCTATCTCGGCTCGACCTCGGTGGTCAGGGGGGCGGAGTTCCCGCCGCCGGTGGTGACCTCACCGGCGGCCCAGGAGGAGGCCGGCCGGGACCGCGTGCTCTTCACGGGCCACGCTCCCGGCGCCGTGCGCGTGATCGTCTGGGAGCACGGCAAATACCTGGGGCAGGCCGACGTCCTTCCCGGCGGCGCCTGGACCTGGGAGCTGGGCAGGGCCTGGAGCAAGGGCAAGCATCCGGTGCGGATCTACGCCGTGGACGCGGCCGGTTACCAGACCGAGCGGACCGAGGTGAACTTCGTCGCGGTCGACGCCGTCGCCACCGCCCTGGCACCGGCGGGTACGGGGACGCCCGGCCCGGGTCCGGCCGTCCCGTCACCGGCGGCTCCCACGCCGTCCCCCGTCGCGACCGCGGTCCATGGCGCGGCCGGACCCGCGGTGCTCGAACCCGTGGCCCACGAGCAGATGATGAGCGCACGGGTGCCGTTCTCGGGCGCAGCGCCGGGCGCCGCCCAGGTCGGGTTCCGTGAGAACGGCGTACTGCTGGGCGCCGCACCGGTCACCTCCGACGGCAGGTGGGCGTGGGAGCCGGGCTGGGGCTGGCCGGACGGCATGCATGTGGTGGACGTGTTCTCCGTGGACGCCTCCGGCACGGAATCCCCCGCCACCCGGGTCCCGTTCACCGTGATGGGCGCCCTGGCGGCCGAACCGACGGCCGCCTACTACGGCGGCGCTCTCTGACGCGGCCGCCCCGAAGAGGGCGCGGCGCCACCGGGTCCCGCCGGCCTTGTCTCCCTGATCTGCCCGGGCGCCGGGCCCCTCGCCGAACGCCCGTGCGGTCACAGGGTTTTGTCCTGGATCTGTAACGGCGCCCGGAAGGCCGCAACGAGGCCGGTGGAGCGCTCATCTGGTTGGTCAGCAAGGCGCACCGAGCGCCTTCGCAAGGGGATGGATCTCACCCCCTCGGGGAAGATCCACAGAGAAGGGACCCGTCCATGACCAGGACGAAGAAGACCGGGATAAAGGCGCGTGGCGGCCGTGCGGCCGTGATCGGCGCGCTGGGTGTGGCCTCGGTGGCGCTGGCCGCCGTGCCCGCGTTCGCCAAGGGCGATGTGACCGTCACGGCCCCGCACACCGCGCAGGTCGGCAAGACCTTCACGGTCACGGCCCACGGCGACGACGACGCGGCCGACTACCTGCGGGTGTGCCTGGAGGGCCGCACCGGCACGCAGGCGTGGCGGCAGCTCACCTGCGGCGCCGTGGTCGACCGGAGCGGCGACGCCCAGGCCACCACGCACGTCAAGGCCGCGAGCAAGGGCGCGCTCCAGTACCGCGCGGTGGCGTACGGCCTGCTCACCAAGGACGACAAGCACCCCGTCCGTGAGCGGACTTCGAGCACGGTGACGGTGACCGTCCGCTGAATCCGGTAGCGCGGCCGTGAGCAGTCGGTGCGTACGACCACTGCCCGCGGCCGCGCGCTCAGCCGGCCAGTTCCCGGGCGCGGGCCGCCGTCCGTTCCAGAGCGGTGCGGACGGCGGCCCGCACCTCGTGCTCCCGCAGGCAGGCGATGCCCTGCTCGGTGGTGCCGTGCGGGGTGCTCGCCCGCCGGTACAGCGCCTCGGGGCCGGTCCCGGTCCCCTCCAGTACGTCCGCGGTACCCCGCAGGACCTGGCAGGCCGGCACTCGCGCGTCGGCGTCGTCGAACCCCGCCTGCCGGGCGTAGTCGGTGAACGCCTGGGTGAGATAGGCGACCAGCGCCGGACCGCTGCCGGCCACGGCGGTGCCGGCGTCCAGGAGCGACTCGTCACGGACGACCAGCACCCGGCCGATCACGGACAGGGCCCGCTCGGCGCGCTCCAGTTCGCCGGGGGGCAGGTCCGGGCCGGGGCACAGCAGGGTCATGCTCTGGCCGACCTCGGAGGCGAGATGGGGCATGGCCCGCGGCACGCGGCCCGTGCCCAGGCCCGACGCGAGCGTCTCCAGCCGGGTCCCGGCCATGATGGAGACCGCCGTCGCCGCCGCGAAGGCGTTCGCCGGCAGCGCGTCCACGAAGGACCCGAACGCCTGCGGAGGCAGCGCGAGGACCACCATGTCACCTGCCTCGGGCCGGTACGACGCCTCGACGCACAGGCCCGGCACGTCCCGCAGCGCGGCCCGGCGCTCGTCCGCCGGCTCCACCACGGCCACCCGCGCCCGCGGCGGCCCCTCCAGCAGGCGCCTGGCGATCACGGTCCCCATATGGCCGGCGCCGACCACGACGATGCGCTGCTCCACAGCCGTCACGCTCCTCGCTCGCGTACCGAACCCGTCCTGCGGGCCATGCCGTTCAGGAGATGGGTCGGGGAACCCTCCGACGCCGCGGTGTGCGCGGGCGGGGCGATCACGGACTGCGGGTCGGCCACGGAGCGTGCCTCCTGGGTGTCGCGGCTGCGGTGTCACACTTCGCGGGGCGGTGCCGGGTTCAGGATCGTGGCGGGCGCTCAGCCTCCGGGCCGGTGGTCGCCGATGGACAGGACCGTCAGGGACGCGTGGCCGTCCGGCGCCTCGTAGCTGACCCGGTCGCCGTCCCGGTGTCCGAGCAGCGCGTGGCCGAGCGGGCTGTCGGCGGTGACCAGCGTCTGCTCCGGGTCCTCGGCGATCTCACCGATCCGCACCGTCTCCACTCCGCCGTCCTCGAACCGCACCGTGACGGTGCTGCCCACCCCCACCGCGTCGGTACGGGGCGGACCGGCGTCGGCCGCCTGCCGCAGCCGTACCGTCAGCTCGGTGACGCGGGCGTCGAGGCGTTCCAGCTGGGTGGCCCGCTGCAACTCGTCGGCCTGGTCGGCGGCGTCCCCCGGTGTGTCGCTGTCCCGCAGGGTCGACGCCACCGCCTGGCGTTCGCCGCGCAGGTCCGCGAGTTCCCGTTCGAGCGCCCGGCGGGCCGCCGCGCTCATCGGCTCGGGTTCACCGGTCATCTCAGCTCCCTCGTGCAGGCGCGACGGGCGGCGGGGCGGCCGGCGGCGAGGAGGTACGGCCAGTCCGGCGGGCTCGCGGCCCCGGCTCTGGCGGCGACGGTGGCGCGCCCGCGCACGGCAGGCGGCGGTGACCGGCGGCCACTGACCGCCGCTCCAGTCTAGGCCGACACCGGGCCGGACGCCCCTCGGGACGGACGCCTCTCGGGCGGAACCCCTCTCGGGTCGGGCGGGCGGCGTCAACCGCCGGGGGAAGGGTAGGAAAGCAGCGGGCCCGGGCCCGTCGCGGAGGGCGGCCGGCCCCGCGGGCCGGGGCGGAGCGAGGGGGGCGGGGACCATGGCGCTGGAGCAGGCGGCTCCGGGCACGGTGCAGGCGGTCGTCGTGTACGACGGGCGGCTGCTGCTGGTGGGGGAGCGGGACGACTGGGCGCTGCCGTCGGGAGGACCGGAGCCGGCCGAGTCCGCGCAGGCGGCCGCCGCCCGCTGTGTCTACGAGCTGACCGGCTACCTCGTCGACGGCTCCTCCGTGCTGGGGCCGGAGGCGGCGGCGGAGGGCGAGGCGGTGACGGCGGTGGTGTGCCAGTTGCTGAGCGAGTCACCTTCGTCGGGGGCGCGGCTCGCCCCGGAACGGATGCGGTGGTTCCCGCTGGGCGAGGTGGCCTCCGTCGAGCTGCCGGAAGCCGTCCGCCGCTATCTGCGGGGCCATACGCCGGTGTGAGCGACGGGAGGCGGGGCGGGAGGCGAGGGGCCGTGCGCGGAGGGTCAGGTGGACTCGGACGCGCCGTGGCCCAGCCAGTCCGCGAGGACGGCGGCTTCGCTGTGGTCCACGTCCTTGGTCGCCGTGAGCAGCGTGACCCGGCCGTGGACCGCCAGGTCGTGCAGCCGCTCCACCGCCGCCTGGTGCGCGGAGTCGTCCAGCTCGGCGAGGTAGCGGCGGCGGAACTCGGTGAAGCGCTCCGGGTCGTGGTGGTACCAGCGGCGCAGGTCGGCCGAGGGCGCGGCATCGCGCAGCCACTCGTCCAGCCGCGCGTCCTGCTTGCTCATGCCCCGGGGCCACAACCGGTCGACCAGGACCCGCTTGCCGTCGCCCGGCGCGGCGTCCTCGTAGATCCTGCGGTAGCTGACCCGTACGGCCATGACGGCACCTTCCGTCGCCTGCGTCGCCCCGCGGGGCGTGCCGGACCCGGCCAGGCCAGTGTAACGAGGATGCCTTCGCGGAGCGGGCCGAGGAACGGGGCACGCTCCGCGAGGCGGACGGTCGGGCGACTGGTCGATTGGCCGGGCGGGCGATCGGTCGGCGGCGGGGTCCCGCCGGACTACGAGGTGAAGCGCTGGGCGGCCGAGCCGTCGCAGTTCTGCAGCCGCAGGGGCTGGCGGACCGCGGTCTGGGTCAGGCAGAGCCCGGTCGCGGCCGCGGGCCGGACGGTGCCGCCGTCCCGGACGAACTTCTGGTTCGCCGCACCGGAGCAGTTCCAGACGATCAGCGCGGCGCCCGCCTGGTACTTGGCGCCCGGCACGTCCAGGCACCGGTCCTGGGTCAGCGCGGTGTGGAAGGTCTGCCGGGTGGAGTCGTACCACCAGTCCTGATTGCGGGTCCCGCCGCAGTCCCAGCCGAGCACCGCGGTGCCGTTCGCGCTCTGCGAGGAGTCGACGTCCACGCAGTTGCCGGTCGCCTGGTTGCGCACCGGCTTGAACGCGTCGTCCCAGGCCTGCGGGAAGAGCGTGGGCGTGCCCGCGGAGTTCACGTCGGCGCACCCCGCCTCGCGCAGACCGGAACCGTAGAACTGGGTCAGGCAGGACGCGAACGCGGCGTGCCCGGCGGCGTTCGGGTGGAAGGACTGCCGCACGGAGTTCTCGTCCGGGAGCCCGGGCTTGGACAGGTCGATGTAGAGACCGCGCGCCCAGGTGCTCTCCGTGCACACCTCGTGGCCCTGGAAGAGGCGCGAGTCGTCGAGGTAGTACGCGCCGGTGTCGGCCGCGGCCTTGCGGATGCCGCGTTCGAAGGCGGGCACCGCCACATTGCGGCCCCAGGCGGTGTCCGAGTCGTAGCCGAGGCCACCGCAGGCCAGCTTGCCGGGGAAGCCCGGGTTGTCGCGGAAGTCGGGGCCGATGGGGCTCGGGTAGCTCATGACGACGAGCTTGTAGTCCCCGTCGGCGTAACCGGCGTCGCTCATCACGGACTTGAGGTCACGCACGGTCTGCTCGACCTTGGGGACCAGGGCGTCCACGCGGGCCTGCCAGCCAGGACCGTACTTGGACGCGCACGGCCCCTGCGAGAGCAGGTAGCGCTCGACGCAGTCGGTCATGACGGGACCGAACTGGAGGTCGTCGTTGGCGCCCGCCACCAGCAGCACCATCTTGATCCGGGTGTTGCGCGCCTTGACGGCCAGGCTGTCGCTCTGCACCAGCTCGTCCGCGTACTGCTTCGCGCCGCCGACGCGGATGTTGCCGGTGTAGGCGCCCGAACAGGCCACGTTGTAGGTGACGTCGGCGGGGATGCCGGTGCGGTGGATCGCGGCGTCGGGGGAGCGGTGGCACCAGTTGGCGGGGCCGTTGGTCGGCGCTTCGTACGTGCCGACGCCCTCCCCGGAGATCTCGCTGTCGCCCAGCGAGATCAGCGCGGTCCTGCGGTCGGCGAGCGGACGCACCGCCGGGTCGCCGTAGAGGGCGGTGGCCTCCGCGGCGCGGACGGCCTCCAGCTCGGGCGGGAGCGCGGTGGCGGACGCAGGCCGCGCCCCGCCCTGGCCGGCCGCCGCCGCGGGGACGGCGGCCGCCGCCGTACCGAGCAGGCCGGCGGTGGCGGCGACGGTGGCGAGCGTCCACCGGAGTCTGTACCGGGAGCGTCTCATGGGCACCTCCTGGTCGTATGGGGTTACCCACGGTTCTTACTGGTCGGTAAGGGCTTTGGGAATACCCCCGGCGAGAACTGCGGCAGCACGTTCCGCACCACGGTCACGCACGGCATCCCGCAGGACGCCCCGCACGGCATCCCGCACGACGTCTCGCACGATGTCTTGAAGAGGCGCCCCGGGGGCTGATGGGATGCGCGGCACCGTGCACACCGACGAGCCGGAGGTCCCCGTGCTGCGAACCACCTTGACGGCGGGCGCGGTTGTCGCCGCGCTGCTCACCCCCGCGACCCCGCACGCCCGGCCGGCCGCCCCCGCCCGGCCGACCGCTCCCGCCCGGCTGGCCGAGCAGGTCACCCCCGGCGTCCCCGGCGCCCCCCGCATCCCCCCGCTCACCGACCGCTACGGACGCGCCCTGACCCTGCGCGGCTGGAACGTCGAGGACAAGGCGCACCGCGGCGACCAGGCCCTGTCGGCCGTCACCGAGGACGACTTCCGCGAACTGCGCGCCGAGGGCTTCGACTTCGCCCGGCTGCTGGTCTTCTGGGACGACCTGGAGCCGCGGCCCGGCCGCTACAGCGAGACGTACCTGCGGCGCGTGGGACGCGTCCTCGACTGGGCCGCCCGCTACGACGTCAAGGTGGTGATCGACCTCCACCAGGACGTCTACGGACCGGCCTTCGGTCACCGCGGCGTACCCGCCTGGGCGACCAGGACCGACGGGCTGGCGTTCACCGCGCATCCGGACGACTGGTTCGCCGAGTACTTCGAACCCGCCGTGCAGCGCGCCTTCACCCACCTCTACACGGACCCGGACCTGCGGCGCGCCCAGGCGGACGCCTGGCGTGTCCTCGCCGGCCGGTTCGCCCGCCACCCGGCCGTCCTCGGCTACGACCTGATCAACGAGCCGATGGGCGAGATGCGGCCGGGGGAGGACCTGGCGACGGCGGCCCGCCGGATCGAGCACGACCAGCTCACCCCGATGTACAACCGCCTGGCCCACGCGGTCCGTTCGGCCGACCCGCACGCCTGGCTCTTCGTCGAACCCACCCCCGTCGTCGGTGAGGGCGTACCGACCGGACTCGGCCGGATCGAGGACCCCGAGGTGGTGTACGCCCCGCACTTCTACAACACGGCGATGGAGGCGGGCGCCGACTACGATCCGGCGGCCGGCTGGATCGAGGCGTACGAGCGGGCCGTCACCCGGTACCCGGAGCAGTACCGGGTCCCGGTCGTGGTCGGCGAGTGGGGGCCGCCCGACAGCGGCCTGCCGCACATGAACCGCTTCTACCGCGACGCGATGGCCTCCCTGGGCCGGTACACCTCGGGCTGGGCGGGCTATGTGTGGTGCCACGGCGGCGGATACTGCGCTCTCGACGACACCGGCGCCTTCCGCCCCAACAAGCAACTGACCGCCGAACCCTACGCCGAGGCGGTGGCGGGCACGGTCCGCTCCGCCGGGTACGACGCCACGTCCGGCGTGTACCGGCTGACGTACACCGCGGCCCGGCACGGCTCACGGGTGACCGAGCTGTCCCTGCCGCCGGGGCGGTGGCGGGTCACGGCCGGCGGCCGGGCGAGCGTACGGCGGGACACGGCGGGCAGGGCACGGGTGCTGGCCGTCCCGGGCGGCGAGGTCACGGTCACGGTCACCGTGGTGCGCGGGGCGTCCTGAGACGCCCGGTGGCCTCCGCTGTCCGGATTCCGATTCACCCGTGGCGGTCCGCCACGGCAACTCCCCCGTATCGCTTCCGTCGGTCCACGACCTTTGGGAAGATACGTCAACCACGGGGCTGTTCATGAGGAGTTGACCCCGTGGGGCGCGTGCCTCACCACGTGCGCGGGACGAAACGGGGAGACGGAGCCGGATGGCGGAGATCAAGGGCGTACTGCTGCCCGCTTACGTGATGGCCGACGAGTCGGGGTCGATGGGCCCCTACCAGGCAGAACTGTCCGACGGACTGGCCTCGTTGTGCGAGGGACTGCGGGCCGAGCCCATGATCGCGGCCAAGCTGCGGCTGGCCGTGCTCGGCTTCTCCGACGACGTGCAGGTCCGCCTCGCCGTCGCCGACATGCGCACGGAGACCACCCTGCCCAGGGTGGTGATCCGGGGGCTGACCCACTACGGGGCGGTCTTCGACGACCTGCTGGGCCGGATCCCGGCCGATGTGCAGTGGCTGCGCGGCCAGGGCTACAAGGTGCACCGCCCGGTGGTGTTCTTCCTCAGCGACGGACAGCCGACCGACGGGAACGGCTGGCGCGCCTCGCACGCGCAGCTCACCGACAAGGCCCGGACACCGACCGCGCCCAACATCATCGCGTGCGGCATCGGCAACGCCGAGGCGAGCACCATGGTGGAGGTGGCCACGCGCCCCGAGTTCGCCTTCGTCGCCAAGCCCGGCATCGACCTCGGCCGGGCCATCTCGGAGTTCTTCCACTCGCTCACCTCCAGCCTGGTCGCCTCGGGGCAGGCCCTGCAGTCGGGCAATCCGCAACTGGTGGTGAACCGGCCGGACCAGTTCACCATGGCGATCGACGAGGTCGGCTAGCGGTGCGGCGCGACAGGGACGGCTCGACGACTCCACCGATCCCGCCGGTGCCGCCCGACCCGCCGCCGGTGCCACCGCCTCCACCGGCGCCACCGCCCCCACCGGCACCGTTCGCCGCGCAGGGCCCGCGACCCGCGCACCCCTCCCCGGCCACGGCCCCGCCGTCCCCACCGGGCCCCGCCCCCTGGGCCCGTATCGCCGTCGGCACCCCCGGCCACGAGTTCGAGGCGCGCCCCCCGGGCGATTACGCCTACGACTATCCCGACACCGAGTGCGACGGATGGTCGACCCCCGACCTCACCCTGCGGTTCGCCTCCGTCCGTGGTGCCAAGCACCGCTACTACCGGCAGCCGCGCCAGGACGCCGCCCGTGCCGCGGCGCACGAGCCGACCGGTTCCGTCGTGTTCGCCGTCGCGGACGGGGTGTCGAGCGCCACGTACGCCGAGGTCGGCGCCGTCGAGGCGTGCCGGACCACCGTGGAGCGGCTGCTGGACCTGCTCGCCCGGGAAAGCGGGCCGCTGGACTTCCGCGATGTCGCCCAGTGCGCGGCCGAGCGGCTGCGGCAGGTCACGCGGTGGCGGCTCGGTGGCGCCGAGCCCGAACCGGCCGAGGTGGCACGGCTGCACGCGACGACCCTGGTGGCCGGCGTGGTGCGTCCCGGCCCCGCCGGACCGCTGGCCGAACTCTGCCGCATCGGAGACTCCGGGGCCTGGCTCCTCGATCCGGCCACCGGCGGCTACGACCCGCTGTTCCACTCGAAGACCGGTGCGGACACCCTGCTGGTGTCGAACGAGGTGGCGCCGCTGCCCCGCGTGCCCGACCAGGTGGAGCACACCCGTGTCCTGCTGGCGCCCGGTCAGGTCCTGCTGGCGGGCACCGACGGCTTCGGCGACCCGCTCGGCGACGGGGACGGCCAGGTCGGCGCGTTGTTCGCCGGCGGGCTGGCCGGACCGCCGCCGCCGCTGTGGTTCGCGCACCTGCTGGACTTCTCCCGGGAGACCTTCGACGACGACCGCACCCTGCTGGCCGTGTGGCCCCGGACGGCGGCGGGGACGCGGTGACCGCCGGGGGACCCCGGACCGTGGACCACGCCACCCTCGCGCTGGGCCGGCGGCTCGGCCAGGGTGGCCAGGGCGCCGTCCACCAGGTGACCAACAAGAAGATCAACGAGGCCGACGGCGGCGGCTGGGAGGTCGTCTACAAGGAGTACGGCCCTGCCGTGCTGCCGCACCTCGACGCCGGCGCGCTGGCGTCGGTCGTCGGGCTGCTGGGCGAACTCGGCTCCGCGGACGGCCGCTGGCTGTGCGAGAAGACGGCCTGGCCCGCCGCCCTGGTCGAACGCCAGGGGCACACCAGCGGCTTCCTGATGCGCGCCGTGCCCGACCGCTTCCACTTCACCCTCAAAAGCCTGTCCGGCACGGCCCCCGGGCCCCGGCGTCTGGCCAACCTGGAGTACCTGCTCAACGACGACTCCTACGTCACCGGCATCGGCCTCACCGTCAGCGACCGCGACCGCCTGCTCCTGCTGGCCGACCTGGCCGATACCCTCGCCCGGCTGCACGGCCTCGGTGTCGCCGTGGGCGACCTGTCCCCGAAGAACCTGCTCTTCGCCCTCGGCAAGCGACCCGAGGTCTTCCTCATCGACTGCGACGCCGTACGGCTGCGGGGTGCCACCGTCCTGCCGCAGGCCGAGACGCCCGACTGGCAGCTGCCCGCGGGCGAGCCGCCGGCGACCCGGGCCGGCGACGTCTACAAGCTGGGCCTGCTCGCCGTCCGTCTCTTCGCCCGCGACCAGATCACCACCGACCCCGCCGCCCTGGCCGCCGTCGACCGGCCGCTCGGCGCCCTGGCCCGCGCCAGCCTCGATCCCGAGCCGTCCCGCCGGCCGTCCCCCGGCCGCTGGGCCGAGCAGCTGACCGCGTCCCGCCCGAAGGCGCCGGCCACGCCCCCCAGAGGCGGCGCGCGCGGGACGGCGTCCGCGACGGCGCCCCCGCACCACCCCGGCACGGGCCGGCCGCCCGGGGCCGCGCCCCCGGCGCCACGCACCCCGCCCCGCGTCGACTGGCAGGCGGTCAAGGGCGTCGCCGGGGTCCTCGCCGTCCTCGGCGTCCTCGTCCTGTGGGGCGTGTACCACGCCCATCACGGCTCCAGCGCCTCCTCGGACGTGTCCCCGCGGCCCGCCTTCTCCTGGACCCCCGGCCCGGCCGTCACACCGCCGGGCGACGGCCTCACCGCGCCCGGCGCCGACCTGACACCGTCCGACGACCCCGCTAACACCCCGGCGTACGACGGCCCGTCGGACGACGCGGACGACGGCGCCGGGTCCGGCCCGGTGCCCGACGCGCCCAGCGACCCGCCCGACACCGCCCCCGTCCCGGTCGCACCCCCACCACCGCCACCCCCACCGCCGCCCCCGCCCCGGTACTACTACGGCGCCATCGCCGTGGGGCACGACGGCAGCAGCGGCCGGGCCTGGGACTACGGCTCCCGCGGCGGCGCCGACGCGGGCGCCCTCGCCAAGTGCACGGGCTCGGGCTGCAAGGTCCTCGTGGACTTCGTCAACGCCTGCGGTGCCGTCGCCTACAACTCGGCCACCCGCATGTACTGGGGCGGCCGGGGGGACACGCAGAACGAAGCGATCAACGACGCCGTCTCCCGCGCGGGCGGCGGCCGCTGGCTCACCTGGGTGTGCACCACCCGCCCCTCCTGACGCCCTCGGGTAAAGTGCGCGTGTCACCGATCGGCTTCCGGAAAAGCAGGATTTCTCAGCACATGAGCAGGTACGGGTTCCTCGTCTCGCCCTCGCACAACCGCGTGTACGCCCAGTCCGCTCCCGCGCTGGCGACCGCGGAACTCCAGGCGTTCGGCGAGACGGTGATCGACGGCGGGGTCCGGGACGTCGAGATCACCGAGATCGGCGGCGTGCCCTACGTCACCTTCACCGCCGACCCGCTGTCCGACACCGGGATCCGCCTGCTGTCGAACCTGTCGTCGCTGTACGCCCTGTTCACCGTCGAGGGCGACCTGCTGCGGCCGGTGGCCAGGAAGCCCCTGGACCTGTTCGGCAGCGACCTGCTCACCATCCAGAAGTACGCCGGGAAGACCAACGAGGACTTCACCAGGATGCTGGTGAACGTGACCGCGCTGGCCACGGACGCGCCCGCCGGGCTGCTGACCGGCGCCATGCGGCTCCTCGACCCGATGTGCGGCCGCGGCACCACCCTCAACCAGGCGGTCATGTACGGCATGGACGCCTCGGGCCTGGACATCGACCCGAAGGACTTCGACGCCTACTCGGCGTTCTTCCGGACCTGGCTGAAGAACAGCCGCCTCAAGCACCGCGCGGAGAGCGGCACCGTCCGCCGCCAGAAGGCCACCCTGGGGCGGCGGCTCCAGGTCAGCCTGGGCGCGTCCAAGGAGCTGTACCGCGAGGGCCGGACCATCGACGTCACCGTGGTCAACGCGGACACCCTGCGCAGCGGTGACTTCTTCCGCCGCGGCGAGTTCGACCTGATCGTCACCGACGCGCCGTACGGCGTGCAGCACGGCAGCCGTCCGCACGGCGGGGGCAACGCGGGCCGGCTGTCCCGCAGCCCGGTGGACCTGCTGGCCGCGGCGGTGCCGGTGTGGGCGCCGCTGCTGCGGCCGGGCGGCGCCCTCGGCATCTCCTGGAACACCCTGGTGGGGCGGCGGGAGCAGCTCGCCGAGATCCTCGCAGCCAACGGCTTCACGGTCCGCGACTCGGCCGCTTACCAGGGCTTCGTCCACCGGGTGGACCAGGCCATCAATCGCGACATCATCGTGGCCCGCAAGGACTGACCGCGAAGACGAAAGCCGTCGGCCCGCCCGCGGCGTGCGGGCGGGCCGACGGCCGGGGGTCAGCAGGCGCCGAGGTCCTGCCAGACGCCCCACTCACCGGTGGTGCCGGGCTCCTCGCCCGTCGTCCACCACTTGGCCTTCCAGTTGTGCCCCTTGTACGAGACCTGCTGGCCGCCGGTGTAGACCGCGCTCTTGTTCCAGGGGGCCGCGGTGCACTGGTTGCCGCTGCCGCCGGTGATCGTCAGGGCGTACGTCGCCGAGTGGCTCCCGGAGGCGTTCGCGCCGGTCACGGTGAGGGTGTACGTCCCCGAGACGGCCGACGCGGTGGTGGCCAGCGTGAGCGTGGCCGAGCCGCCCGCCGTGACGGAAGCGGGACTGACCGAGGCGGTGACGCCCGCCGGGGCGCCGCTGACACTGAGGTTCACCGTCTGGGCCTGCCCGGCGGTCACGGCCGTCTTCACCGCCGCGGTGGCCGACTGGCCCGCCGTCACCGTCCCGGACGACGAACCGAGCGTGACGGAGAAGTCGTTGGTCGGCTGGGTGCTGCCGCCACCGGTGAACGGCTCGAAGATGTGCGAGAAGTCCCAGGTGTTCTGCTGGATGCCGGAGCAGTTGTCGGCGGCCGCGCCGCCCGCGCACGAGCCGTTGTCCCGCTGCAGTGCCCAGAAGGACAGCGTGTTGATGCCCTTGGAGACCGCCCAGTTGTACACCGAGGTGGCGTTGGCCAGGCTGAACGTCTCGGCCGGCCCGAAGTCGTCCACGCCGGGCATCTCGGTGACCCCGACCATGCCCCACAGCTGCGCGGAGGTCTTGCCCGGGTAGAGCTGGCCGAGCGTGTTGACCAGGCCCTGCGCGGCGGTCTGGGTGTCCTTCGCCATGTCGTGGGGCTGGTTGTCGTAGTAGTCGAACGTCATGAGGTTGACGACGTCGATCCGGGTGCCGTTGCTCACCGCGTTGCGCAGCAGCGCCTTGCCGCTGTCCGCGAGACCCGTCGTGGTGGTCGGCAGGGTGTAGGAGATCTCCACCTTGCGGCCGTTGGCCGCGGCCCAGTCCTCGACCAGTTTGATGGCCTTGTTGCGCCGGTCGATGCCCGCGGTGTTGTCCAGCGAGTCGACCTCGATGTCCATGTCGAGCCGCGAGATGTCGTAGGTCGTGATGACCTTCTCGTACGCGGCGGCGATCTGCTGGACGTCGGTGCAGCTGTCGGCGATCTCGGTGCCGGTGGTGTCGGCCGTGTAGCCGCCGAAGGACGGGATGACGTCGCCGCCGTTGCCCTGGATGGTCTTGATGTCGCTGCCGAAGGTGGAGGCCGCCACCGGCATGCTGCTGTCACCGTTCCAGTAGGGCGTGCACGAGCCCTTGGACGCGGTCTGCAGGAAGGCCATCGTCAGGTGCTTGGCGCCCGACTGGGCGGCCAGGGCGGCCGGGCTCTCGCCGGTCCAGGCTTCGAAGTAGGGGGCGAAGACATGGGCGGGCAGCGGTGTCGCCGCCTGCGCCGTGCCGGTGCCCGACAGGGCGAGGCCCACCGAGGCCGCCGTGGTGGCGGCGGCGGTGAGGACCGCGCGGAAGGAACGCATGCGTCTCATGTCAGTCCCGGGGGTGAGGAGTGGGGGATGTGGCAGATCCCGTACGGCGGAGAGGTGTTGATGCGTATGGGATAGCGCTCGCTCACCGGGTGGGTCAATGGTCTGGACCAAAATGGGACTAGACCAGATGGGCGGCCTCCCCGGTCCCCTTCCTGTCCAGGGCGCGCCCAGGTGGACTGGACCACGTGGAGGAGGAAAAGAGGGGGAAGGGGACGGGGGAGGCCGATGACGGATCAGCGACCCCGCAGGTACTCCGCGCCCAGCTCCCGCAGCCGGTCGTGGACACCGTCGTAGGCGCGGGCGCCGCCCAGGACCCGCTTGGGCAGCTTGGCGACCATCGTGTACTGGCTGTCGCAGACGTTCGCCGCCGGCGCCAGCCCGGCCTGGCTCACCAACTGGTACGCGTCCAGCGGATCGAGCCCGGCCAGGTCCGCCGTCCACCGCACCAGATCGTGCTGGCTGATGCGGAACGCGTCCTCCAGCGGGCGCGCGTGACCGGTGCTCAGCAGGAACTCGTCGCTCTCCAGCCGCGGCACGGCGGGCGCGGCGCCCTTGACGAGGTCCACCGCCACCACCGTGTTCATGGCCGTCTCCACCGCCGTCCCGCACACCTCGCCCTCACCCTGCCGGGCGTGGCCGTCCCCGAGAGCCAGCATCGCGCCCTCGACATTGACCCCGAACCAGACCGTGGTGCCGGCCCGCAGCTCCGGGGTGTCCATGTTGCCGCCGTGCACGCCGGGGGAGATGGACATCAGCCGCTCGCCCGCCGCCGGGGCCACGCCCACGGTGCCGTGCATCGGGTCCAGCGGCAGATCCACCGTGAAGCCGCCGCCGCTCGCCTCGAACCGGCAGGTACCGGCCTTGGTGTCGAGGTCGTACACCCACACCCGCTCCTCCAGGGCGGGATGGAGCATCGCCGTGGTGTGCGTGGCGGTCAACGCGCCGAAGTGCGGGAACGTGCTGGACACACCCCAGTCGCGGGCCGGTGCGATGTCGATGAAGTGCACCGCGAGCGCGTCACCGGGCTCGGCCCCGGCGATCGCGACCGGACCGGTGACCGGGTTGAGGTACGGGAAGGCGCACACCTGGCTGGGCAGATCGGCCGGCCCGCGCACCCGGCCGCCGAAACAGTCCTCGGTGAACAACTCCAGGACACTGCCCGGCTCCACGGTCACCACGGGCGATCCGCCGCCGAAGGAATAGGCGTACCGCTCCGGGTCCGCGGGGACCGGGACGACCTGGGGGCGTGTGTTCATGGGAAGGGTTCCTCCTTGAGGAGTCTTGAGAAGACTTGCGCAGACTTGGGGCCTTGAGGTGCCTTGAGGTGCCTTGGGGGGTCTTGAGGGACAGGGGGCGGGCTACGGGTGCGGGGGCCGGTCGTCGGCGGCCGGCGGCGCGGCCGCCGGCTCGTCGGTGGCCCGTACGGCGGCCAGATCCGGGCGGCGGCCGGTCAGCAGCAGCCCGGCCAGCACCACGACCCCGATGCCCAGCCAGACGAAGCCGAGGCGCTGCGCGGCGATGTCGGCGTTCACCACGACGTACGCCAGCACGGCGAAGCCGATCGCGGGCGCGACCAGATGCCGCCAGTAGTCGCGGCTGCGCCGCCGGATCAGATGGTGGACGACCACCGAGACATGCAGGACCAGGAAGGTGGTCAGCGCCCCGAAGTTGACCAGGCTGCTCAGCAACGTGACACCGTCGTCACGGGAGTTCATGTAGAGGCCGAGCGCCAGCGAGACGGCGGCCGTGAGCAGGGTCGCGTTGACCGGGACCCGGTGCCGCGGATGGACCTCGGCCAGGAACGCGGGCAGTTGGCGGTCCCGGGCCATCGCGTACAGCAGCCGGGAGGTCGCGGCCTGCGCCACAAGGGAGTTGGCGAACCCCCAGGCCACGGCGGTGGCCGCGGCGGTCAGCGTGGCCAGCCACCCGCCGGAGGCCACCCGGGCCGCGTCGTAGAAGGCGGTACCGCCCGGATCGCCCCGGCTCGCGAGCCGGCCGGGATCGGGCACCAGCAGTGAGGCCAGCCAGGTCTGCGCGATGAACAGGACACCGGCCAGCAGCAGCGCCGCCACCATCGCCCGCCCGATGGCCCGCGCCGAGTCCTTGTTCTCCTCGGCCAGCATGGAGATGCCGTCGAACCCCAGGAAGCTGAGCACGGCGACGGAGACGGCACCGAACACCAGCGACCAGGAGAAGGTGGCGCCGTTGTAGACCGCGGTGAAGTCGAAGCCGCGGCCCTTGCCCTGGGCCAGCGCGACGACACCGATCACCACGAAGACGGCCAGCACCACGAGTTCGGCGAGCAGCATCACCTTGTTGACCCGCGCGGTCATCCGGATGCCGGTGTAGTTGACCGCGGTGTTGAGCAGCACGAAACCCACCAGCCACACCCACACCGGGACGGCCGGCACCAGCGAGTTCATGGCGATCCCCGCGATCAGGTACAGCAGCCCGGGCACCAGCACGTAGTCGAGCAGGATCATCCAGCCCGCCAGGAACCCGACCGGGGCGGCGATCCCGCGCCCGGCGTACGCGTACACCGAACCGGCCATCGGGAACGCCTCGGCCATCTGCGCGTACGACAGCGCCGTGAACATCATCGCCACCATGCCGACCGCGTAGGTCAGGGCGACCATGCCGCCGGAACTCCGGAAGACGCTGCCGAAGATCCCGAAGGGCGCGATCGGCACCATGAAGACCAGGCCGTAGACGAGCAGGTCCCGGAAACCCAGCGAGCGGCGCAGTTCCTGGCGGTAGCCGTGGTCGTGGAGCGCGTCGGAAGCCGGTGGTTCGCCCATCACGTTCTCCTCGTCGTCGAGTGCCCGCGCCGCGGGGGAGAGCGTACGGCTTGCCGGCCAGCCGCAGGGCGCCGGTCGGTCTTTCGTGCGATGCCTCATACCAGAGCGGGACCTTGCGCGGGGGATTTCCGCAACAGCCCACCGGACGCACGCCAGGGGTGACTACTGTCAGTGTCCGTCGGGCGACACAGAGCCGCTTCGCCGTGTTCTGGCCGGCCGGCACAGCGATGGCGCATGCCCGCTCGCGTCCCGTGCGCGAGCCCACAGGCCCGACGGACCAGTACGAGGACCACATGTCTCACCTCCGCGCACCGGCCGCCCGTGCGGACCGCCGAGAAGGCGGACGGCACGGCCGGCCGGTCGCCCGCACCGCTCCCTCGCTGCCCGAGACCCACATACGGCCCCAACTGCTGCGCCTCGCGGTGCTGCCGCCCCTCGCGGTGGCGCTGAGCGGGGGCGCGGCCGTGCTCTTCACCGTGCGCTCCACCGGCGCGCGCCCCGGGCTCGCCCTGTGGGCGGTGCTCGCCGGGGCGCTGGCGGTGACCCTCGCGGGCATCGCGACCGCCGCCGTCGCCGCCGGGCGCGCCGCCCGGTCCGTGCACGAACGCGTGGACGCCCTGCGCCGCGGCACCGCGCACCGCGAGGCCGAACTGCGCACGCTCGTGGCGGCGCTGCGGCACGGCGAGGTGCCGCCGCGGCGGGGGCCGCGCGGCGGGCCGCCGGCCGACGCCGACGAGTTCGAACTGCTCGCCGCCGACCTCGCCCGTGCCCACGACGGCGCGGTCACCGCGGTCGTCGAGGCCACCCGGCTCTCCAGCCAGACGGGCAGCGAACAGAAGCTGGAGGTCTTCGTCAACCTCGCCCGGCGCCTGCAGTCCCTGGTGCACCGGGAGATCTCCCTGCTCGACGAGCTGGAGAACGAGATCGAGGACCCCGACCTGCTCAAGGGCCTCTTCCACGTCGACCACCTCGCCACCCGCATCCGCCGGCACGCCGAGAACCTCGCCGTCCTCGGCGGCGCCGTCTCCCGCCGCCAGTGGAGCAGCCCCGTCCCCATGACCGAGGTGCTGCGGTCCGCGATCGCTGAGGTCGAGCAGTACTCGCGGGTCCGGCTCGTTCCGCCGGCCGACGGGCGGCTGCGCGGCCACGCCGTCGCGGACGTCATCCACCTGCTGGCCGAACTCGTCGAGAACGCCACGGTGTTCTCCGCCCCGCACACCCAGGTCCTGCTGCGCGCCAGCCTCGTCACCGCCGGGCTCGCCGTGGAGGTGGAGGACCGCGGCCTCGGCATGCCGGTCGGCGAGCAGGTCCGCATGAACGCGCTGCTCGCCGACCCCGACCAGGTCAACGTCGCCAGCCTGCTCGCGGACGGCCGCATCGGCCTGTACGTCGTCTCCCAGCTCGCCCGCCGGCACGGCATCACCGTCCGCCTCCAGACCAACATCTACGGCGGCGTCCAGGCCGTCCTCGTGGTGCCGCAGGCGCTCCTGGGTGCGGGGACGGGGGAGGCCGGCTCCTCCTCGGGGGCGGGGACGGGGACGGCGTACGCGGTGGGGGCGGGGGCTCCGGGGGTGACCGGGGCGCCGGGGGCCTCCGGGGAGTCCCGGGCGCCCGGGTCCCCGGGTGCCACCGGTACCGCCCGTGCCGCCGGTGCCGCCCGTGCCGCCGGTGCCTCCGGCGCCGCCGAAACCTCCGTGGCCTCCGGGCCGTACGGGACCCCCGGCCTCGCAGGTGCCCCCGAGCCGACCGGACCGTACGCGTCCTCCGGGTCTTACGCGGCCTCCGGGCCGTCCACGCCCTTCGGGTCGTCCGCGGCGCCCTCCGAGGCGTACGGCCCCTCCGTCCGCCCCGCCCCGCCCACGGCGCCCTCCGGGGCGGCGTACGAACCCTCCGCCCGTATCACCCCACCCATGGTCCCCGGCCCGCCCGGCCCGCCTGACGGTGAGTCACCCGCCCACAGTCACGGGGACGACACCGCCCCGCCCGTCCCGCACCCGCGTCGGCACGCGCTCCCCCCGGGCGGCGCGGCCAGCGCGCCGGACGGTCTTCCGGCGGCCGGCCCGCACGCGGCCGGAGAGCCGTCCGAGACGGCCGGCGCGCCCGGCGACGTACGCCCCGCGGGACACCCCGGCCCCCTCACCCGCGCCGCCGCCGACGAGGGCCCCGCGCCCCTGCCCCGGCGCGGTGACCGGGAAGGGCGGGCCAACCCGGCGGAGGCGGTGCCCGGCATCCGGGCCGGCGACCGGGCCGCCGTGGCCGCGAACGAGGGAGCCGTGCCCGTCCCGCGCGCCGGTGTGGTGCGCGGCACCATGGAGCGCCCCCTCCTGCCCCGGCGCCGCGCCCAGCAGCACATCGCGCCCCAACTGCGCGACGGCCCGGCCCCCCGCCAGGACAGCGAGTTCGTCACCGGGCACGATCCCGGGCTGCTGGCGGCCTTCCAGCGCGGCATGGGACTCGCCGAGACCCAGCCGCGACGGGAGACGTTCCTGCCGGACACGATCACCTCCGACGACGGCCCGGCCCCCCGCACCGACCCCCTCGGCGCCCTCGGCGCGCCCGGCGACGGCTCCGCACCCGGCCGCACCGCCCGGCACGACGACAGCGCGCCCACCGGATGACCGCCCCGACCACCCTCACCCCCACCCCCGACCTCACCCCCACCCCCAGCGCTCCCGCAGACCTTCGTACCCCAAGGAGTCGATCCACCATGGCGAGCGATGCGCCCACCAGCCACGCTTCCGACCTCGACTGGCTGATGAGCGGCCTCGTGCAGCGCGTGCCGCACACCACCAGCGCGGTCCTGCTGTCCTGCGACGGGCTGGTGAAGTCCGTGCACGGCCTCGACCACGACAGCGCCGACCACATGGCCGCCCTGGCCTCCGGCCTGTACTCCCTCGGCCGCAGCGCCGGCGTCCGCTTCGGCGACGGCGGCGAGGTCCGGCAGGTCGTCGTCGAACTCGACTCGACCCTGCTGTTCGTCGCCACCGCCGGCTCCGGCACCTGCCTCGCCGTACTCGCCGGCCGCGAGGCCGACGCGGCGGTGCTCGGCTACGAGATGGCGATGCTGGTCAAGAGCGTCCGCCCCTATCTGGTCACCGCCCCCCGGCAGCACAGCGCCGAACCCCCGGCGCTGCGGCCTTGAGCGCCGCGACGGCCGGCGACGGGCCCTGGCTCGACGACGCGGCCGGCCGGCTGGTGCGCCCCTTCACGGTCAGCAACGGCCGTACCCGGCCCAGCGTCGCGCTCGACCTCATGTCGCAGGTGATGGCGACCGGCGTGACCCCGCTGGGCTACCTCGGCCCCGAACACGGGCAGGCACTCGCCCTGTGCCACGCCCCGGTCTCGGTCGCCGAGGTCGCCGCGCAGCTGAGGCTGCCCGCGGCGGTGGCCAAGGTGCTGCTGTCCGACCTCGTCGACTGCGGGGCGCTGACCACCAAGCCCCCCGTCACCCAACACCACCCCACCGACCGGGCCCTTCTGGAGGCAGTGCTCGATGGACTACGACGACAGCTCTGACTACGCCGCAGGGCCGGACGGCCCCGTCGGCGCCGCCGGACACGACGGCCGCTGCGACCCCTTCCCCACCGCGCTCAAGATCCTGGTGGCGGGCGGGTTCGGCGTCGGCAAGACGACCTTCGTCGGCGCCGTCAGCGAGATCGCGCCGCTCAGCACCGAGGAGCTGCTCACCACGGCCGGCGCCGACACGGACAGCCTCGACGGCATCGAGAACAAGGTCGAGACGACCGTGGCGATGGACTTCGGCCGCATCACCCTCGACCCGCGGCACGTGCTGTACCTGTTCGGCACGCCCGGACAGGAGCGGTTCTGGTTCATGTGGGACGAGCTGTCGGAGGGCGCGCTCGGCGCGGTCATCCTCGCCGACACCCGCCGCCTGGAGGAGTGCTTCGCCGCCGTCGACTTCTTCGAGCAGCGGGGCCTGGCCTTCATCATCGGCGTCAACGAGTTCGACGGCGCCCACCGCTACGCCCCCGAGGAAGTGCGCACCGCCCTCGACCTCGATCCGCGCGTCCCGGTCGTGCGCTGCGACGCGCGCATCTCCAGCTCGGGCGTGCAGACCCTGCTGACCCTCGTACGGCACCTGATCGCCCACGCCCCCGCCCCCGCGCCCGGCCACGGCGCGCACCTGTGACGCACCCGCCCCGTCAGAACCCGCCACGGAGCCGTCCATGACATCCGCCCACAGTGCCGCCGGAGCCCGGTGATGGCCTACGACCCGCCCCGCCCGGCCGGTCGCCTGCTGCTCACCCCCGAGGACCGGGAGGCCCCCGCCCGTACCCTGCGGCTGCGCGGGCTCGGTCTCGGGGAGCATCCCGAGCCCGCCCTCGACGCCTACGCGGACCGGCTCGCCGAGCGCACCCGGGCGCCGTACGCGATGGTCAACTTCCTCGACGAGCGAGGGCAGTTCTTCGCCGGCCTGCACCGGCCCGCCCGTGACGTCCTGGACGTGGACACGCCCGCCCCGCCGCGCCCCGGCGGCGGTGACGGCCCCCGCCCCGAACTGGGCCGCCGCCTCGCCCGCGACCACGGCTTCTGCCCCCACGTGGTGGTGCGGCGCAAGGCCCTGGTGCTGGAGGACGTGCGCGACTACCCGCGGTTCGCGGGCAACGCGGTGGTCGACGAGTTCGGCATCCGCTCCTACCTCGGCGCCCCGCTGGTGGACGGTACGGGGATGGTGCTGGGCACGGTCTGCGTCGTGGACGTCGAGCCGCGGCCCTGGGGCCGGGAGGGACTGGACACCATCAAGTCGGCGGCGGCGGACCTCGCCCGGCGCCTGGAGCGGCGGGGCGCGGCGGGCCTGCTGCTGTGAACGGGGGAACCCTGGGACCGGCGCGCCGGGAGAGGCGTGAAGGAAAGCTGTGGCCGCGGTTAAGAAATCCTCGATGGACCCAGGGTGCCGGCGTACGGCAGATTGCCTGGTGATTCCACCCCTCACCCGGCTCGGGGTCCCTTCGGCGTGCCCGGAGGACGGCCCGGGCCCGACCCACAGGAGCCGTAGCGTTGAAGGCGCTGGTCAAGGAGAAGGCGGAGCCCGGGCTGTGGCTCGCGGACGTGCCCGAGCCCGCCGTCGGGCCCGGGGACGTCCTGATCAAGGTCCTGCGGACCGGTATCTGCGGCACCGATCTGCACATCCGGGCCTGGGACGGCTGGGCGCAGCAGGCGATCCGCACCCCGCTCGTGGTCGGCCACGAGTTCGTCGGCGAGGTCGTCGCCACCGGCCGTGACGTCACCGACATCGCGGCCGGCGACCGGGTCAGCGGCGAGGGCCATCTGGTGTGCGGCAAGTGCCGCAACTGCCTGGCCGGACGCCGCCACCTGTGCCGCGCCACCATCGGCCTGGGCGTGGGCCGCGACGGCGCGTTCGCCGAGTACGTCGCCCTGCCCGCGAGCAACGTGTGGGTGCACCGCGTCCCCGTCGACCTCGACGTGGCCGCGATCTTCGACCCGTTCGGCAACGCCGTGCACACCGCGCTGTCCTTCCCGCTGGTCGGTGAGGACGTGCTGATCACCGGCGCCGGACCGATCGGCCTGATGGCGGCGGCGGTCGCCCGGCACGCGGGGGCGCGCAACGTCGTGATCACCGACGTGAGCGAGGACCGGCTGGAGCTGGCCCGCAAGATAGGGGTCAGCCTCGCCCTCAACGTGGCCGAGTCCTCGATCGCCGAGGGACAGCGCTCGCTCGGCCTGCGCGAGGGCTTCGACATCGGCCTGGAGATGTCCGGCCGCCCCGAGGCGATGCGCGACATGATCGCCAACATGACGCACGGCGGCCGGATCGCCATGCTCGGCCTGCCCGCCGAGGAGTTCGCGGTCGACTGGGCCCGGATCGTCACCTCCATGATCACCGTCAAGGGCATCTACGGCCGGGAGATGTTCGAGACCTGGTACGCGATGTCGGTGCTGCTGGAGGGTGGCCTCGACCTCGCCCCGGTGATCACCGGCCGGTACGCGTACGGCGACTACGAGGCGGCCTTCGCCGACGCCGCGAGCGGCAGGGGCGGCAAGATCATCCTCGACTGGACCGTCTGACCCCCGCCCCGTCCCGCCCCGCCAGCACCTCCAAGGAGCCCCGATGTTCGACTCCGTGCGCGACGACCTGCGCGCCACCCTCGACGAGATCCGCGCCGCCGGACTGCACAAGCCCGAGCGGGTCATCGGCACCCCGCAGTCCGCGACCGTCGCCGTCACCGCCGGCGGCCGGCCCGGCGAGGTGCTCAACTTCTGCGCCAACAACTACCTGGGCCTGGCCGACCACCCCGAGGTCGTCGCCGCCGCCCACGCCGCCCTGGACCGCTGGGGCTACGGCATGGCCTCCGTGCGCTTCATCTGCGGCACCCAGGAGGTGCACAAGGAGCTGGAGGCCCGGCTGTCGGCGTTCCTCGGCCAGGAGGACACGATCCTCTACTCCTCCTGCTTCGACGCCAACGGCGGTGTCTTCGAGACGCTGCTCGGCGCGGAGGACGCGGTGATCTCCGACGCCCTCAACCACGCCTCCATCATCGACGGCATCCGTCTGTCCAAGGCCCGCCGCTTCCGCTACGCCAACCGCGACATGGCCGACCTGGAACGCCAGCTCAAGGAGGCCGACGAGGGCGGCGCGCGCCGCAAGCTGGTCGTCACCGACGGCGTCTTCTCCATGGACGGCTACGTCGCCCCGCTGCGGGAGATCTGCGACCTCGCCGACCGCTACGACGCGATGGTCATGGTCGACGACTCGCACGCCGTCGGCTTCGTCGGCCCCGGCGGGCGCGGCACCCCCGAACTGCACGGCGTCATGGACCGCGTCGACATCATCACCGGCACCCTCGGCAAGGCGCTCGGCGGCGCCTCCGGCGGCTACGTCGCCGCCCGCGCCGAGATCGTCGCCCTGCTGCGCCAGCGCTCCCGGCCGTACCTGTTCTCCAACACCCTCGCCCCGGTGATCGCGGCGGCCTCCCTGAAGGTCATCGACCTGCTGGAGTCGGCCGACGACCTGCGGGTCCGGCTGCGCGAGAACACCGCGCTGTTCCGGTCGCGGATGACCGAGGAGGGCTTCGACGTCCTGCCCGGCGACCACGCCATCGCACCCGTGATGATCGGCGACGCGGCCGAGGCCGGCCGGATGGCGGAACTGCTCCTGGAGCGGGGCGTGTACGTGATCGGCTTCTCCTACCCGGTGGTGCCGCAGGGGCAGGCCCGCATCCGCGTGCAGCTGTCCGCCGCGCACTCCACCGCCGACGTGAACCGCGCGGTGGACGCGTTCGTCGCGGCCCGCGCGGAGCTGGCGGGCTGACGGCTTCCGGCTGCGCGGTCGGCCGACCTGGGATCGGCCGATCCGGGCGGGCGTCCGGAGTCCGGTGGCCGATGTCCGGTGAACGGTGACCGCCGGCCGGTGGGCTTGCGATAATCGGGGCATGATCGAGGCGCGGCGGCTGCACATCCTCCGGGCGGTGGCCGACCACCGTACGGTGACGGCGGCTGCCGCCGCGCTCTACCTCACGCCCTCGGCGGTCTCCCAGCAGCTGACCGCCCTGGAGCAGGAGACCGGCCACCGGCTGGTGGAGCGCGGCGCCAAGGGCGTACGGCTGACCCCGGCCGGTGAGATCCTGCTCAGCCACACCAACGCGGTCCTCGCCCAGCTGGAGCGGGCGGAGGCCGAGCTGGCGGCCTACGGCTCGGGCGAGGCCGGCACGGTCACCGTCGCCTCCTTCGCCACCGGCATCGCCGACGTGGTCGCCCCGGCGGTGGCCCGCCTGGCCCGCACCGCGCCCGGCATCCGCATCCGCGTCCGGGACGCCGAGGGCGACGCGAGCCTGCCGATGGTGCTGGACCGGCAGCTCGATGTGGCGGTCGCCGTGGAGTACCGGGGCGCGCCGTCCGCCGACGACCCCCGCCTCACCCACCTCCCGCTGTACGCCGAGCCCTTCGACGCGGTCGTGCCGGTCGCCCACCGGATGGCGGCCGCCCCCGAGGTCCCGCTCGCCGAACTGGCCAAGGACGCCTGGATCGGCCCGTACCCCGGCAACCCCTGCCATGACGTGGTGGTCCTGGCCTGCGAACACGCCGGATTCCAGCCGCGCCTCGAACACTCATCCGATGACTTCCGCGCGGTCGTGGCCCTCGCCTCGGCCGACGCCGGCGTGGCCCTGGTGCCGCGCTCGGCGCTGCGCGGCATGGACCTCACCGGCGTGGTGGTGCGCCCGGTGGACGGTGCGGCACCCACACGCCGGGTGTTCGCCGCCGTGCGCCGGGGCGCCGAGGGGCACCCGCTGATCCGCCCGGTGCTGGACGCGCTGGGCGAGGCGGCACATCCGTGACGCGCCTGCGGGACGGTGCCGCTGTCAGTGGCAGCGGTTAGCGTGCCGGGCATGCCGGATGCCGAAGACGTACGCCGTATCGCCCTGTCCCTGCCCGACACGGCGGAGAAGACCGCCTGGAACATGCCCACGTTCCGGGTCGCGGGGAAGATGTTCGCCACGCTGCCCGAGGACGAGACCTCCCTCGCCGTGCGCTGCCCCAAGGAGGAGCGCGCCGAACTGGTCATGGCCGAGCCCGGGAAGTTCTGGATCGCCGGCCACGAGGCCCAGTTCGCCTGGGTGCGGGTCCGGCTGGCCGCGCTGGAGGACGAGGCCGAACTGAGCGACATCCTCGCCGACTCCTGGCGGCAGGCGGCCCCGCCCCGACTCCTCGACGCCCACCCGGGGCTGGGCCTGCCCGGCGCGCGCTGAATCCCCCCGGGGGAAATCGCCTCGGGCGTTGTCAGCGGGCCGTGGCATGATCCGGAGGAACAGGGGCGGCACGAGGACGGGCGGGGGCCCGGCCCGGACGCCGCCTGGACACGGGGGACAGGCAGGGGCGGGAGCGGGGGCGGGGATCGGCCGGGAGGGGAGCGTCACAGGGGATGACCGGTACGTCATCGCCGTCGTCGCCGGGTGAGGCGGGGACGGCGCACGAGGCCGTACCGCCGGACGGGGCTGCCGGACGGGAGACCGTGCCACCGGGCGTGGCTGCCGGGCGGGAGGCTGTACCGCCGGGCGTGGGCGCCGGGCGGGAGGCTGTACCGCCGGGCATGGCTGCCGGGCGGGAGGCCGTGCCACCGGGCGTGGGCGCCGGGCGGGAGGCCGTACCGCCGGACGGATTCTCCGGACGGGAGGCCATGTTGCTGGGCGGAGCCACCGGAGGGGAGGCCGTGCCACCGGGCGGAGCCTCCGGGCGGGAGACCGTGCCACCGGGCGTGGGCGCCGGGCGGGAGGCTGTACCGCCGGGCGTGGCTGCCGGGCGGGAGGCCGTGCCACCGGGCGTGGGCGCCGGACGGCCGGACGGCCCGTCCCGCTTCGGGTTCCCGGCCGGGGACCGAACCGGTGCGCGGGAACGGCCCGTCTGGTCACGGGACTTCGCGCTGTTCTTCGCCGCACGGGCCGTCGCCCGCCTCGGTGACACCATGCTGCCCGTGGCGCTCGCCGCGGGCCTGCTCCAGCACGGGTACGGCGCGGGCGCGGTCGGCCTCGCCATGGCCTCCACGGCCGCAGCCTTCGCCGGACTGGTGGTCTTCGGCGGTGTCATCGCCGACCGGTTCAGCACCCGCAAGCTGATGATCGGCGCGGATCTGGTGCGCCTGGGCACCCAGTCCCTGGCCGCGGTCCTCTTCTTCACAGGCCACGTGGTCCTGTGGGAGATCTGCGTGATCGGCCTGGCCAACGGCGTGGCCGGCGCGGTCTTCCAGCCCGGCGTGGCCAGCACGGTGCCCAGGCTGGCCGCCGACATCCAGGCCGCCAACGGCGCGATACGCGTCGCCGAGTCCACCGCGCAGCTCGCCGGCCCGGCGGTCGCCGGTCTCCTCGTCGGTCTCGCCTCGCCCGGCGGGGTCTTCGCCGCCCACGCCGCCACCTACGCGACCAGCGCCCTGTGCCTGCTGCTGCTCAGACTGCCCCCGCCGCCACCCGGCGCGAACCCGGTCGCCGGGCACGGAGCGGGCACCTTCACGTCCGATCTGGTCGACGGATGGCGGGAGTTCAGGGCCCGGTCCTGGCTGTGGGGGGTCATCGCCGTCTGGTGCCTCTACATGATCGCCGTCTGGGGTCCGACCGTTCCGCTGGTGGCCACCGAGGTGGTGCGGCAGCACGGCCCGCGCGCGTACGGCCTGATCAACTCCGCGCTGGGCGCGGGCACCGTCGTCGGCGGGTTCCTGGCGCTGCGGCTGCGGCCCCGCCGGATGCTGCGGGCCGGCGCGGTCGCCCTCTTCGCCTTCGTCTGGTTCCCGGCGGCCGTCGGGGCCGGGCTCGGCGTGGGGGCCATGGCGGCGGGGGCCGCCGTCGCCGGGGCCGGCATGTCCTTCTGGGGCGTGATGTGGGCGACCAGCGTCCAGACCCAGGTCCCCTCGGACGTTCTCAACCGCATCCACGCCTACGACGTGGCGGGCTCCCTCGCCATGATGCCGGTCGGCCAGGCACTCGCCGGACCGGCCGCCTCGGCACTGGGCGCGGACCACGTACTCCTCGTCTCCGCGGCGATCAGCCTCGTGGTGCCGGCCGCGCTGCTCGCCGTACCCGCGATCCGCGACCTCGTCCGCGCCGACGCCCACGGCCTCCACGGCCCCCATGGCCCGCGGACACGCCCCGCGCGGCCCTGACGGCGGCGCCACGGCGCCCGGCCGGGACCGGATGGCCGGTCATCGGGAAAGGGGTGCGCGACCACCGACCCGAGTGCGGTATTGTTCTCATGCGCGTTCGGCCCGGGGAAACCCCAGGTCAGACGGGCAACGGGACGTGGCGCAGCTTGGTAGCGCACTTGACTGGGGGTCAAGGGGTCGCAGGTTCAAATCCTGTCGTCCCGACTCTGCTCTTCGCAGGTCGCAGGCCGTTCTCTCGCAACGCGGGAGAGCGGCCTTCCGTGCGTCCCGGGGCAAACGGCCGCCGTCCGACCCGGTCGCCTCGGCGGCGTCACGACGGGCCGCGGCTTCTACGGCGACTGCGCCTCCACGTCCTGAGCGGGCCGGTCCCCGGCCCCGGTGTAGCCGCGGGCGCGCACCACCTCGTGGGTGAGGCGGGTGAAGGCGTGGGCGGCGGCGCTCCGGTAGCCGCCGGCGCGCCGCAGCAGGGTGACGGTACGGGCCGGCAGCGGCGGTTCGAGGGGGACCGGGGTGAGGTGCGGATGGTCGTCGGTGATGGCGTCGGGGAGCACGGTGGCGACCGGGGTGCGCCGGACGATCTCCACCAGGGCCTGGATGGAGTTGGCCTCCACCGCGATCCTCGGGTGCACCCGGTGCGCGGCGAAGTGGGCGTCGATGTGCACGCGGGTGGCGAAGTCCCCGCTGAGCAGCGCGAGCTGACGCTCTGACAGGTCCTGGATCGGCAGCGGACCGGGGTGGCCGGTCTGCGCAGTGCCGTCGTGTTCCTCGTCCTGGCCGTGGGCGCCCGTGACGAGGCTCAGGTTCTCCGTGAACAGCGTCGTGGCGGCGATGCCCGGCAGATGGGGGCCGGCGAAGGCGATCCCGAGGTCGAGGTCGTCGGCGAGCAGCGCCGACTCGATGCGGTCCTGGGCCATCTCCTGGACGTCCAGGGTGATGCCGGGGTGCCTGCCGTACAGCTCGGCCACCAGGGGGCCCACCAGATAGGCGGTGAACGTCGGTGTCACCGCCAGGCGCAGCTGGCCGCGGGAGAGGTCCCGGACGTCCTCGACGGCCCGCCGCCCGGCCTCCAGGTCCCGCAGCGCCCGGCGGGCGTGGTACGCGTACGTCTCGCCCGCGTCGGTGAGCCGCACACTGCGTCCCGTGCGGTCGAGGAGCTGCACCCCCACGGTCCGCTCCAACTGCCTGACCTGCTGGGACAGGGTCGGCTGGGAAATGCGCAGCTCTTCGGCGGCGCGGGTGAAGCTGCCGTGCTCGGCCACGGCGAGCAGGTAGCGCAGATGTCGCAGTTCCAGAGCCATGGGGCCACTGTAGCGCCGTATAGATGAGAGCAATGGCAGGCATGAGTACTACGTCTTGGACTCTATAGGTGCAGCTCATGCATGGTGGATCCATCGAGCCCGACGAGCCCTACCGGCCCGGAACCCACCGAAAGGAGTGATCACCCATGCGCGACCTCGCCGAGGGCGTCACGCGATTCCAGCGGGACGTCCACCCCGCCAAGGCGGACCTGTTCGCCCACCTCGCCGCGCACCACGCACCGCACACGCTGTTCATCGGCTGCTCCGACGCCCGGGTCGTCCCCGAGCTGATCACCGCCAGCGAACCGGGCGAGCTGTTCGTGGTCCGCACCGCGGGCAACCTCGTTCCCGCCCACGCCCCGGGCGCCGACGCGGTCACGGCGGCCATCGAGTACGCCGTCGCCGTCCTCGGTGTCAGCGACGTCGTCGTGTGCGGACACTCCGGCTGCGGCGCCATGACGGCCCTGGCCGAGCACCACGACCTCAGCGGCGCGCCCGCCCTCGCCCAGTGGCTGCGGCACGCGGACGCCTCCCGCGCCCGTACCGCCGTACCCGGGGACGTCCCCGCCCTGGTCCGCCAGAACGTCCTGGCCCAGCTGGCCAACCTGGCCACCCACCCCCCGGTCGCCCGCGCCCTGGCCGAAGGCGCCCTCACCCTGCGCGGCTGGGTCTACGACATCGCCACCGGCGGCGTCGAGACCGTCGAGACGATCGCCCCCGCCGGCGCCCGGACCACGGCCCCCGCGGCCTGACCCCCACCGCGCCCCACCCGCGCACACAGCACCCCAAACCCCCCACACCCTCACGCTTCCGTTCCGTCGCGTCGCGCCGGGACGGGTCTCCCCCCACCCTTGGAAACAGGAAGGAACACCCTCATGGTGCACGCCCAGTTCGACCCCGCGGCCCGTCAGGCCGTCGCCATCGCCGCCGTCGAGGCCAAGACCCGCAAGGACCTCACCTGGCAGCAGATCGCGGACGCGTCCGGCCTGTCGCCCGCCTTCACCACCGCCGCCCTGCTCGGCCAGCACGCGCTGCCCGAGCAGGCCGCGCGGGCCGTCGGTGAGCTGCTGGACCTGGACGCCGACGCGGTGGCGCTCCTGCAGACGATCCCGACCCGCGGCTCCATCCCCGGCACCGTCCCCACCGACCCGACCATCTACCGCTTCTACGAGATGCTCCAGGTGTACGGCACCACGCTCAAGGCGCTGGTCCACGAGCAGTTCGGGGACGGGATCATCTCCGCGATCAACTTCCGGCTGGACGTCAAGAAGGTCGCCGACCCCGAGGGCGGCGAGCGTGCCGTGATCACCCTGGACGGCAAGTACCTGCCCACCAAGCCGTTCTGACCGGCTCGTTCGCACCGACGCTCCGGGGCGGACCCTCCCGTCCGCCCCGGCCGTCACCCCGCACCCCCGCCCCCGGGCCCCCGCCCCGACCGAAGGACCCCGTGATGGACTTCGCACAGCGCACCATCGACCTCGCCCGCCGCAACGTCACCGAGGGCGGCCGCCCGTTCGCGACCGTCATCGTCAAGGACGCCGAGGTCCTCGCGGAGAGCGCCAACAAGGTCGCCCAGACCTCCGACCCCACCGCGCACGCCGAGATCCTCGCCATCCGCGCGGCCTGCACCGAGCTGGGCACCGAGCACCTCGTCGGCACCACGATCTACGTCCTCGCCCACCCCTGCCCCATGTGCCTGGGCGCGCTGTACTACTGCTCGCCCGACGAGGTCGTCTTCCTCACCACCCGCGACGCCTACGAGCCGCACTACGTGGACGACCGCAAGTATTTCGAACTGGACACCTTCTACGGCGAGTTCGCCAAGGACTGGGACGAGCGCCGGCTCCCGATGCGGCACGAGCCCCGGGACGCCGCCGTCGAGGTCTACCGGCTCTGGCAGGAGCACAACGGCGGCGAACGCCGCGCGGCCGACGCCCCCACCGCGGTCTGAGACCCCGGGCCGTACCCCGCGGCAACGGGCGGTGGGGTCATCCGAACGGCTGACCCCACCGCCCGCCACCCGGGTGACAATGACAGTGCCCGCCCCAGCCGCCCCCGCCCTCGCGACCGCCGAGCCCGTCACCGAGCACCACCGAGCGTCACCGAGTACCACCGAAGGCCCGAGGCGCGGCCATGTCCGTACGTCCCGGCCAGGAGGAGCAGCAGCCCATGCCGTCCAGAAGCCGGCCCGTCCCCGGCGGCCCCGAGTCAGCCGGCTCCGAGTCAGCCGGCTCCGAGTCCGTCGTCGGCTCCGCGTCCGCCGGTCGCGAGGCCCGCAGGCTGGCGTTCGTCATCCACCTGGCGTTCCTCCTGCTGCTGGGCTCCGCCCTCGTACGCTATGTCGACCGGCACGCCGGCCGGCCGCAGGTGCCCGCCGTGCTGGCGCTCGCCGGCGTCCTGGCCCTGCTGTACGTCATCGGCCGCCGTACCGCGGTGGCCGCGGCCGGCGGCACCGGGACGGGTCCGGCGCCCGCCGCCCCCGAGGACCCCGGGGCGTCGGCCGCCCGGCCGTCACGCGCCGGACTGCTGTGGCTCGGCGCGGTGGTCGCGGTCTGGGCCGTACTGGTCGGCCTGGCGCCCAGCTTCGCCTGGTGCGCGGTACCCCTCTTCTACACCGCGCTGCGCACCCTGCCGCCGCGCGCCGCGTACGCGCTGGTGGCGTTCTTCACCGTCTTCGTGGTCGTCGCGCAACTGCGGCTGGCCGACCGCCTCGACGTGGACGTGCTGGTCGGCCCGCCGGCCGTCGCCGCGCTGGCGACCGCGGTCTTCACCCACATGGACCGGCAGGCCGGCCGCCAGGCCGCCCTCATCCGCGATCTGGTGCGCACCCGCCGGGAACTGGCCGCGACCGAGCGCCGCGAGGGCACCCTCGCCGAACGGCAGCGGCTGTCCATGGAGATCCACGACACCCTCGCCCAGAGCCTGTCCAGCCAGCGGATGCTGCTCCAGGCCGCCGACCGGGTGTGGGAGAGCGACCCGGGGCAGGCCAGGACCCATGTCCGCACCGCCGCGTCGATCGCCGAGCGCGGCCTCGCCGAGGCCCGCCGCTTCGTGCACGACCTGGCGCCCGCCGACCTCGCCGGAGGCGGCGGCCTGGAAGCCGCCCTGCGGGACCTGGCCGCCCGCGAGAGCACCGCCGACACCACCGTGACCTGCGTGGTCGACGGCGCCCCCGGGCCGCACGGCCTGCCGGACCGGGTACGGTCCGCGCTGCTGCGCATCGCCCAGGGCGCCCTGGCCAACGTCCGGGAGCACTCCGGTGCCACCCGGGCCGCCCTCACCCTCACCTACCTGGACGATCAGGTCCGGCTGGACATCGCCGACGACGGCCGCGGCCTCGACCCCGCCGCCCTGCCCGCGCGGGCCGCCGGGGTCCGCGGCCACGGCCTGCCCGCGATCCGCGCCAGGGCCGGCCGGCTGGGCGGCACCCTCACCGTCGAATCCGCGCCCGGCGACGGCACCGTCGTCTCCGCCGCCGTACCGCTGCCGCCCGCCACCGCGGAGGTCCCCGCGCCATGACCCGTGCCGCACCGACCGGGCCCGTGCCGCCGGCCCCCGTCCGGCTCGTGCTCTGCGACGACCACGCCGTGGTCCGCGCCGGGCTGCGCGCCCTGCTCGGCAGCGCCGCCGGCATCGAGGTGGTGGGAGAGGCGGACAGCGGCGCCGAGGCCGTGGCGCTCGCCGCGAAGCACGCCCCCGACGTGGTCCTCATGGACCTCCAGCTCGGCGACGGAATGGACGGGGTGGAGGCCACCCGCCTGATCACGGCGGCCTCCGGCGGCTCGGTCCACGTCCTGGTCCTCACCACGTACGACACCGACGCCGACGTCACCCGCGCCATCGCGGCCGGGGCCACCGGCTACCTGCTCAAGGCCGAACGCCCCGAGGAACTGTTCACGGCCGTCCACAGCGCCGCCGCGGGACGCACCGCCCTGTCCGCGTCCGTCGCCCACCGGGTCATGGCCCGGATGCGCAGCCCGCGCCCCGGCCTCACCGACCGCGAGCGCGACATCCTCGGCCAGCTCGCCCGCGGACTGACCAACCGGGACATCGCCAAGGCCCTCTTCCTGAGCGAGGCCACGGTCAAGACGCATCTGGGGCGCGTCTACGACAAGCTCGGCGTCGACACCCGCGCCGGCGCCGTGGCCGTCGCCAAGGAACAGCGCCTGCTGCCCTGACCGGCCCCACCAGAACGGACCGGCCGGGGGACTCACCGACTCACCACACCGACTCACCGACTCACCACACCGACTCACCGACTCACCGCACCCGGGCCGGACCGGCCTTCCGCATCAGGGCCGCGTGCAGGACCGCGTACAGGAGGGCGGCCACCACGAGGCCCACCGGCAGGGCCAGATCCAGTCCGCCCAGGGCGTGGGCGACCGGCCCGGTGAAATAGAGGGTGTCGACGCACAGGGTGGCCGCCGCGGTGCCGCCGAGGACCGCGACCGCGCCCGCCCAGTTGACGCCGCCGGTGTACCAGAAGGCGCTGCCGGGGGACTCGTCCATCAGGGCGGGGCCGTCGTAGCGGTTGCGGCGCAGCAGGATGTCGGTGGCGTAGACGGCCATGCTGGGGCCGAGCAGCGCGACGGTCAGCTGGAGGACGTTGTTCACGGTGTCGAGGAAGTTCGACACCAGCAGCGCGTACAGGGTCAGCGCGACGGAGACGGCGCCGTCGACGAGCACGCTCAGGGAGCGCCGGATGCGGATGCCGACGGCCTGCAGCGCCAGGCCCGCGCTGTACGCGGTCAGCGCGTTGACGGCGATCGTGCCGAGGATCAGCGCGAGCAGGAAGACGGGGTCGAACCAGGCCGGCAGGATCGTCCGCAGCGCGCTCTGCGGGTCGTCCATGTCGACCGCGGTCGCGGCGACCGCGCCCAGCGAGCAGACGACGGTGCCCGGCAGGAAGCCGCCCAGGGCGGTCCAGCCGACGATCGCCTTCGCGGACGTCGTACGGGGCAGGTAGCGGGAGAAGTCCGCGCTGGTGGTGTACGACAGCGGGCCCGACGCGACGAGGGTGATCCCGCCGAGGACGGCCGCCCACAGTCCGGTCCCGGTCAGCGGCCGGTCGGGGACGTGGGAGAAGTCGGCGTGCCGGACCACGGCGATGGCGACGCCGAGGAAGGCGGCGGTGAGGGCCAGGGTGATCGGCAGGTACAGCCTCATGATCAGCGCGTGGCCGAAGACGCTGATGGTGAGCGTCAGCGCGGCGATGGCGACCACGACGGCCACCTTGACACCCGTGTTCACCGGCAAGCCGGCCTCGCCGGCCAGGGAGAAGGCCGCCGTCGCGGCGGCGGCCAGGTTCAGCGCGAAGTAGCAGACGGAGATCGTCCAGCCGGTGACCGCGTTGTTCACCCGGTTGCCGCGGACTCCGTACATGGCCCGTGTGATCACTTCGCTCGGCGTGCCCGCCGCCGGGCCGGAGACGGACAGGACGCCGGTCAGCACCCAGAAGGCGTTGCCCATCACGATCACGGCCAGCGCCTGCCACAGGCTCAGGCCCGTCAGGACCAGCGCGCCGCCGACCACCAGGCTCAGGTAGTTCACGTTCGCCGCCGCCCACACCGAGAACAACTCCCGGGGGCGGCCCCGGCGTTCGGAGCCGGGGATGTGGTCGATGCCGTGCGCCTCGACCCGGGTGGAGCGGTCCGGGGACGGTGGCGGCGGCGGTGGTGGCGGCGATGGTGGTGCGCCGGGGCAGGCGTCGGGGTCCGGGTTCGGGTCGGGGCTGGTGGACACCGTTGTCCCTCCGGGTGCTGGTGGCCGCTTGCTTATTGGTCGCACACTCAATAGCATCCGGCACATGTCGTCAAGCGTCGGCCGCACACGAGTTCGCAAAGACCCGGCCACCCGACGAGCGGAGATCGTCGACGCGGCGGCGGCGATCGCTCTGGCCGAGGGTCTGGAGTGCATCACCCTGCGTCGGATCGGTGAGGAACTGGGCGTCCGCCCGGGGCTGGTCAGCCACTACTTCCCGGCGGCGGACGATCTGGTGGCGGAAGCCTTCGGCAGCGCCGCGACGGGCGAACTCGACACCCTCATCCCGCCCGAGCGGCCCGAGGGCACTCCCGCCCGGCACCTGGCGCTGTTCCTCCATCGTACGGTCGGGGACGCCTACGACCGGATCAGCCGGCTGTGGATCAACGCCCGCCACCTCAGCCGCTACCGGCCCGTGCTGCGCGAGCGGGTCGTCGAGCAGGAGGCCGCTTGGCGCGGGCGCCTGGAGGAACTCGTCCGGCAGGGCGTCGCCGCCGGTGAGTTCCGTACGCGGGACGTGCCGGCCGCGGCCGTCCAGATCCTCGTCGTCCTCGACGGCCTCGGCGCCCACGCCAACACGGTCACCGCCGACCGTTCCGCGGCGGTGACCGGCCTGGCCGCCGCCGTCGCGGAACGGGCACTGGACCTGGCCGCGGGCACACTCGCCGGGCTCGCCGAGTCGTCGGAGCAGTCACAGCCGTCCGAGCCGTCCGAGGGAGCGTGAGGCTTACCTCTCGGGGGCTCTCGCGGTCCTCCCGTCCGCTGGGGTGGCGCATGCGGTCTGCGCATCGACGCACCAATCCCACCAGCACCACGACCACCAGCCCCCTCAGCCCACCCACCGCACACCAGCACCGTCCGTCCGTCCGTTCCGAAGGAGCGACCCGTGGCCTCCGATCTCGTCCTGCTCTCCGCCCGGCTGCTCGACCCGGGCACGGGCGCGCTCCTGCCGTACACCGCCCTTGCCGCGGGCGGCGGCCGCATCACCCGCCTCGGGGACGACCGGGAGATCCGGTCACTGGCCGGAGCGGCCACCACGGTGATCGACTTGAAGGGCGCGGTGGTCACCGCGGGCTTCACCGACGGCCATCTGCACCCGGTCTCCGGCGCCGAACGCACCCGGGGCGTCGACCTCTCCGGCTGCCGGGACCTGGCGGCCGTGCGCGCGGCGCTCGCCGAGCGGGCCGCGGCGCTCCCGGCGGGTGCCTGGCTGCGCGGCTGGGGCCTGGACCCGAACTGCTTCGGTGACGCGCCCGTCGCCGCCGCCTCGGTCGGCCCGGTCCTGGACGGCGTGCCCGCCCTGATCGACCTGTTCGACGGCCACTCCGTGCTGGCGAGCGCCCGGGCGCTGGAACACGCGGGCATCGACGGGCCGCGGCGGTTCGAGCAGGCCGCCGAGATCGTCTGCGACGGCGCCGGACGCCCCACCGGCCTGCTGCTGGAGGACGCCGCCTGCGAACTCGTCGAGGCCGCGGCGCCCCGGCCCACCGAGGCCGAGGTGCGGGCACGCACCGCCGAGGTGCTGCGCGAGATGGCCGCCACCGGCCTGACCGGCGGCCACGCCATGGACGCCAACGGCGCGAGCCTCGCCGTCCTCGCCGCCTTGGAGGCCGAGGACGCGCTGCCGCTGCGGCTGCGGGTCGCCCCCTGGTGTCAGCCGGGCGCCGACGCCGACGCGGTGGCGGAGCTGATCCGGGTGCAGGGCACCGGCGGCAGGCTGTGGCGGGTGGCCGGAGTGAAGATGTTCATGGACGGCACCATCGACAACGGCACCGCCTGGCTGGAACGCCCCGACTGCCACGGCGAGTCCACCCACGCCTTCTGGCCCGACCCCGACCGGTACCGCCGGGTGGTGGGCGAGCTGCACCGGGCGGGCGTGCCGACGGCCACCCACGCCATCGGGGACGCCGCGGTCCGCCACGTCCTGGACTCGGTCGAGAAGGCGCAGGCCCAGGCCCGGGGCGGGGCGCCGGTACGCCACCGGGTGGAGCACATCGAGACCGTGCCCGACGACACCGTGCCGCGTTTCGCCCGGCTCGGCGTCACCGCGTCCATGCAGCCCACCCACTGCTGCGAGTACACCCGCGCCGACCACACCGACAACTGGTCCCGCCGCCTCGGTGAGGAGCGGGCCTCGCGCGCGTTCCGCTGCCGCGATCTGTGGGAGGCGGGCGCGCGGGTCGTCCTCGGTTCCGACTGGCCCATCGCGCCGTACCCGCCGCTGGGCGTCATGGCGGGCGCCCGCCACCGCCGCCCCGGCGACCTCTCGCGGCCCCCGCACGGCCCCGAGCAGGCACTGACGCCGCTCCAGGCGCTCCAGGGCATCACCGTCAACCCGGCGTGGACCGCGGGGGAGGAGCGCGAGGCCGGCCGGCTCGCCGTCGGCCACCGCGCGGACCTCACCGTCCTCGCGGACAACCCGCTCGACGTCGCCGACACCGGCCTGGCGGACCTCCCGGTCGTCCTGACGGTGACGGACGGCCGCCCGACCCACCGCGCGGCACACCTCTGACCGTCCGGCAGGTCAGCGGCGCATCTCCGACCGTGCGGCGTCGTCGTCGGCGCACCTGTGACCGTCCGTCCGGTCCCGGGCAGCCCGCCCGGCGTCGTCGGCGGGGCGCGCCGTCCCGGGCAGCCCGCCCGGCGTCGTCGGCGGGGCGCGCCGTCCCGGACAGGCCGCCCCCCGTCACCGACGAGGGGTCGGCGTGGTCCCGGACGGCCGGCCTCAGCTCACGTGGCCGACGTGGGCGAGCGCCTGCCTCAGCAGCACCCCGTGCCCGCCCGGCATCTCGCCCTGCACCGCGGCCGACGTCGCCTCCTGCGGGGTGAACCACACCAGGTCCAGGGCGTCCTGCCGGGGCCGGCAGTCGCCGGTGACCGGCACGATGTAGGCGAGCGAGACGGCGTGCTGGCGCGGGTCGTGGTACGGCGTGACACCGGCCGTCGGGAAGTACTCCGCCACGGTGAACGGCTGGAGCGAGGCGGGCACCCGGGGCAGCGCCACCGGCCCGAGGTCCTTCTCCAGGTGCCGCAGCAGCGCGTCGCGCACCCGCTCGTGGTGCAGCACCCGGCCGGAGACCAGGGTCCGGCTGACCGTGCCGTCCGGTCCGATGCGCAGCAGCAGGCCGATGCTGGTCACCTCGCCGCTGTCGTCGACGCGTACCGGCACCGCCTCCACGTAGAGGATCGGCATGCGGGCGCGGGCCGACTCCAGTTCGTCGGTGGTCAGCCAACCGGGCGTGATCTCGGTCATGTCAGACATTGTTTGATCATACTTTCAGTGGTTCCTGATGGGGGAGGTCGGTGAGCCCGTAGATCCGGCGGGCGTTGTCCCGCCCCGTCCAGTGGGCGATCCGCTGCGCGTCCGCGAGGCTCAGCTCGTCGGCGTCCACCCGTTCCTGGAGCAGCCCGGCCAGTCCCCGCCGGAAGGCCACCGCGCCGAGGTGGTGGAACTCGGGCAGGCCGAACGCGTCCGAGCTGTAGAGCAGTTTGCGGAACGGGGTGATCTCCAGGGCCTCGGCCAGCACCGCGCCGGCCCGGACGGGACCCACGTGGTGCAGGGCCAGGCCGACGTCGAGGTACACCTGCTCGAAGACGGCCGCGAGATGGGCGGCCTGCCGCTGGTAGGGCCAGCAGTGCAGCAGCATGACCGGGATCGTGCCGGCCGTCCGGTGCAGCCAGTCGGTCAGCAGCGCCGGATCGGCGCGGTGCAGCCGGATGTCGTTGTCCCCGAACCCGGTGTGCAGCTGGAGCGGCAGCCCGAGGTCGACGGCCGTCCACAGCAGGTGCCGTACCAGCACCGGGTCCTCCAGGCGGCCGCCCGGCCGGGCCAGGTGCCCGGCCGCCGCCCGGGTGACCTCGGCGTCCGTGGGCCGGGCCGGGTCCAGGCCGAAACCGGTGCGGTAGGCGGCCACCGACTTCACCGCCACCACGCCCGGCGCGCCCGCGGCCTCCCGTGCGGCCGCCCGGACGGCGGCGCCGTACTCGCCCGCCTCGACGCCCCGCGCCGCCACGGCCTCCGCGACACCCTCCAGCCGGACCACCTCGTACGCCACCGCGCCGCCGCCCGCCGCTCCGGCCAGCTCGGCCGGCGTGGTGAGGCGTACGGGCGCGTAGCCGGTGTCGACGCAGAAGACGGCGGTGCCCGCGGCGGCCAGGAAGCGCCGGTTCACCTCGGCCGCGCCCAGCTCCGCCCGCCGGGCCGCGTACCGGTCGGCGGGTGCGTGGCGCGGCAGGTCCAGCAGGGGCGCGCAGTACCGGCGCACGGCCACGCCGACCGGGCTGTCGAAGGGTGAGATCCCGCTGCCGGGCCACACCTCGCCCTCGGTGAGCAGCGATGCGAGTCCGGTCGGGTCCAGGCCGGCGGTGACCACGCCGTGGCAGTGGTGGTCGATCAGCGGCAGCGCGGCGAGTTCCTCGTGGACCGGTCCCAGGCCGGCGGGCGCGGCCATCAGTACCGCCACCGGTAGGCCGCCGCCACCTGTTCGTCGTCCAGCCCGGCGACGGCCGCGACCTCCCCCTCGCGCACCGCGGTCACCGCGTCCGCCAGTACCGGGCCGAGAGCGGCGCGCAGCAGCTCGTCCCGGCGGAAGGCGGCGACGGCCTCGGTCAGGGACACCGGCAGCCGCCGTACGCCCCGGGCCGCCGCCCCCTCTGCTTCTGCTTCTGCTTCTGCTTCCGCATCCGTTTCCGCATCTGCCTCCGTCGTCGTCTCCGTCTCCGTCTTCGTATCGACGAGCCGGGCGGGATCGCCGGTGATCTCCTCGGGCAAGGGCGCCGAGGCCGTCATGCCGTCCAGGCCGGCGGCGATCAGGCAGCCGAGCGCCAGATACGGGTTGGCGGCCAGGTCGACCGGCTTGACCTCCAGGTTGGCGGCCCGCTCGCGCGCCCCGCGCATCCCGGTGACGATCCGCACCGCCGCCTCGCGGGTCTCCCGCCCCCAGGCGGTGTACACGCCCGCCCACTGCGAGGGCCGGAGCCGCAGATAGCTGGCCGGGCTCGGCGCGGTCACCGCCGTCAGCGCGGGCAGCCGGGCCAGCAGACCGGCCACGAAGGACTCGGCCGCGGCCGTCATGCCGTACCGGCCCTCGCCGCCCGCGTGCAGATTGGTGCCGTCGCGCCAGGCGGACAGATGGACGTGCCCGCCGTTGCCGACGCCCTCGGCGAGGACGGCGGGCGCGAAGGAGACCCGCAGCCCGTGCCGCCGGGCCACGGCCCGCACGGTCTGCCGCACCAGCACGCTCCGGTCCGCCGCGGCCACCGGGTCCAGCGCGCCCACCGACACCTCGAACTGCCCGGCCGCGTACTCGGGATGGACCTGCTCGACGTCCACGCCCTGGGCCGCGAGCGCCGCCAGCAGCTCGGCGCAGTAGTCGCTCAGCTCCACCTGGCGCACGGCACCGTACGCCGGACCGGTCGTCGCCGGTTCGAACGCGCCCTCCGGGGCCGTGTCCCGGCCGAGGACCCACTCGATCTCCACCGCCGCCCGGAACGTGATCCCGTGCCGCCGCCCGGCGTCCGCGACGATCCGGCGCAGGAAGGTGCGGGCACACCCCGGGTGTGGTTCGCCCTCCTGGGTGACACGGTCGACCGGCGCCCAGGCCCAGCCGGGCTGCGCGGCCAGCACGGTCAGCCGGCCGAGGTCCGGGTAGAGCCGCAGATCGCCGTCCGGGGAGCCGAGCACCTCGGTGGTGACGATCGAGTCGTCGGCCAGGAAGGTGTCGAACACCGGGGACATGCCCACTCCCCAGGCCGCCGCGGCGGCGAGCCGGGCCACCGGCACCGTCTTGACCCGGCCGATGCCCGCGGTGTCCACATAGGCGAGGACGACGCCGTGCACACCCCGCCCGGCCAGCTCCCCGGCGAGCGCGGCGGCCCGTTCGACGTCGCCCGGACGACCGCCCGGAACGGGATCGGCGAGGGTGGTCATACATTCTCCTCCTCGGGGCGCCGGCGCCCTCGCCATTGTGCCGCGCGGTGATCACGGTGTCCTGGGAAACGGACGACCCGGTGCCGGGCGCCAGCGCCCCCCAGGCGTCGCACGTTTGCCCGAAGGGTGGGGGGCATGTTTGTCTCGAAAGCCGGTGCGGAGCCGCCTCCGCACCGCCGCCGCACCACCCGCCCCGGCGCGCCCCGCGGACCCACCCAGGAATACGGACATGTCCAGCACCTCATCGCCCCTGCTCACCGCCGCCGCGACCGCCGCCGAGGCCCCTCGCGGGCCGGCCGGCATACGGCTCGTCGTCACCGACATGGACGGCACGCTCCTCGACGACGCCAAGCGGTTCCCGGAGGGCCTGTGGCGCACCCTGGCCGAGCTGCGCCGCCGCGGTGTGCTCTTCAGCCCGGCCAGCGGCCGCCAGTACGCGACCCTCGCCGAGCAGTTCGCGGGAGCGGACGAAGGCATGGTGTTCATCGCGGAGAACGGCACCTACGTGGTCCGGGACGGCGTGGAACTCAGCTCCGACCCGCTGGAGCCGCCCGTAGCGGCCCGTCTCGTCCGGGCCGTGCGGGAGCTGGCGGACGGTGGCGCGGACGTGGGCGCCGTGGTCTGCGGCAAGCGGTCCGCCTACGTCGAGCGGGGCGACGAGGGGTTCCTCTCCGAGGTCCGCAAGTACTACGTACGGCACCGGGTCGTGGCGGACGCGACCGCCGTGGACGACGAGGTCATCAAGGTGGCCGTCTTCGGCTTCGGGGCCGCCGAGCGGACCGTCGCCCCGGCCCTGGCGCCGTTCGCCGCCACCCATCAGGTCGTCGTCTCCGGCGAGCACTGGGTCGACGTCATGAACCGCACCGCCAACAAGGGGGCCGCCCTGCGCCGGCTCCAGCGGGACCTGGGCATCACCGCCGCGCAGACCCTGGTGTTCGGTGACTACCTCAACGACCTGGAGATGCTGGACGCGGCCGAGTGGTCGTTCGCCATGGCCAACGCCCACCCCGAGGTCGTCCGCCGGGCCCGCCACCTGGCCCCCTCCAACAACGACAACGGCGTCCTGCGCACCATCGCCCGGCTGCTGCACCTGCCGCCGGCGCACGCCTGACCCGCCCCGCCCCACCGGCGCACGCCGCCCGCCCGGTGTCACGTACGCCGGGCGGGCGGGGGCCATGGTGGAGTGGGCCGGGTCAGGGCGGGGTCAGCCGACCGAGTCGGCCACCTTCTTGTCGAGTGCCGCACGGACGAGCGCCGCCGCGAGGACGGCCGGGTCCGTGCCGCCGGCCAGTTCGGTGAGCCGGCCGGGGTCCTCGGGCAGGCCGAGACGTTCCGCGCCGGACAGCGCCTTGGCGTCCAGGTAGGGGGCGTACTCGGTCCACACGCCCTGCACCTCGCGCAGGAAGATGTCCGCACCGGCCGGACCCAGGCCGGGCACCTCCTGGAGCAGGTCACGCAGCCGGGAGACGTCACCGTCGGCCTCCCGGCGCAGGCGGCGCAGATCACCGCCCCAGCGTTCGGTCACGAGTGCCGCTCCCTCCCCGAGCTGTGTGGAGGTGCGCTCGTCGTAGCGCCGGTAGCCGCCGCGGCCGAGCGCGTCCACCCGTTGCTGCCAGGTCGCGTCGGACATGGCACGCGGGTCGCGCAGCCCGGCCTCGGACAGCTCCCGGGCGGCGGCGACGGCGACCGAGCCGCGGATGCGGGCGCTGAGCAGCACGGCGAGGACCAGCAGCCGGTACAGCGGCTGCGGGGTGTCCTTCAGCGTGATGCCGGCCTCCGCGGCGAACGTCTCGCCGTGCTCCTCGACCAGCTCCCGCACCACGCGGGCCCGGTCGGAGCCGCCGCTCACCGGGCCGCCTTGAGCGGGTCGTGGCCGAGGGTCATCAGCCGGTGCCTGCGGCCGGAGTCACCGGCCTGCTCCGGCTCGGGTTCGTTCTCCACGTCCGCCTGCGAGGTGACACGGCCGATCACCTCGCGCATCGCCGTCACGTCGGTGTCGGTCAGGTCGGTGCGGCGCTTCTGCAGGATCGCGAGGACGTGCCGGCCGAGCGCCGGGCCCGCCGCGTCGGGCAGCGGCTCGGTCAGCTCACCGGAGTCCCGGACCCGCAGCCAGCCCGCGAGTTCCTGCGACGTCATGTTCACCACGCGGTGGAAGTCCTCCCACAGCGTGTCGTCGACGCGGGAGTCGGCCATCGGAGGCGCCTTTCGTCGGTCTCGTGCGTGCGTCTCGTACGTCTCGTGCGACTGGTACGTCTACTAATACGTCTACGTCTCGTATGCCCCCGTTGACGTTGTTCCGTGCGTCAGCCCTCGCGGGACACGTTCTCGGCGGCGAACATCCAGCGCTGCTTCTCCAGCTCGGCGGTGATCGTGATCAGCAGGTCCTGGGTGACCGGGTCCGGCTTGTCGGTCGCCGCGATGCGCTCGCGCAGCCGGACGATGGCCGCCTCCAGGGACTCCACCATCACCTGGACCACGTCGGAGTCGCGCACCCAGCCGTCCTTCGGGCTGGGCAGCGTGAACGCGGAGGCGATGGTCTCCGGCCGGCCGTCCGGCGAGATGCCGAGCGCCGCCGCGCGCTCCGCGACCGTGTCCGCGAAGTCGCGCGCGGACGCCACGACTTCGTCGAGCTGGAGGTGGATGGAGCGGAAACGCGGCCCGACGATGTTCCAGTGCGCCTGCTTCCCGATCAGCGAGAGTCCGAGAAGATCCACGAGGGTGCTCTGCAGCGCCTCCCCGGTCACCTGGCGGGCGGAGTCGGGAATCGTGCTCTTCACGACAGTCATGCGGTGTCTCTCCTTGAGGAGTCGTCTTCCGTGGCGTACGGAGCGGGTGCCCCCGGCATGCCACCGCAAACGGGGACAGCCGCCGGGCGGGCGGCCGGTACGGTCCCCGCCCGGGCCGCCGGTCCGGCGGGGGCCGTACCGGCCGTACCCCGGCCGACGTGCGGCGGCACGGTCGGAACGCCTGCGGGGTGTTCGCGGGACGCCGGTCAGCCGGGCAGGACCCGGTCCAGGAAAGCCGTCACATCCGCGAACACCTCGGCCCGGTTCGTCTCCAGGAACACCTCGTGCCGGGCCCCGGGGTAAATGCGCACGGTCAGCCCACCGCGCCGCCCGGCACGGCCGGGCACGCCACCGGCGTCTCCTCGGCCGTTCCCGGCGTCTCCCCTTCCTGCCCCGGCGTCTTTCTGCCCGCCCCCCGTCGTTCCCTGCCCGCCCTCCGTCGCTTCTTCCCCGCCCTCCGTCGCTTCTTCTCCGCCGCCGGTGAGCCGTGCCACGCCGACCCGGCTGCCGGTGAGCGGCACCAGCCGGTCGTCCTCCCCGTGCAGCCACAGGACCGGCAGGTCACCGACGTCCCCGCCCTCGTCGACCGCCCGCAGCGTCCGCGCGAACGCCTCCAGCGTCGGCCGCTTCATCGGCCCGTGCCACACCAGCGGGTCCGCCGCGTACGCCGCGCCGACCGAGGGGTCCCGGGAGAGCGCGGCCGGGCTGACCGGCGTGCCGGGGATCTCGTCCAGGGCGAGCAGCCGGCCGGGCAGCTCCCAGGCGCCGATGACCGGCCCGGACAGCACGAGCGCGGCCGCCTCGTCGCGGTGGCGTTGCGCGAAGCGGGCCGCGATCAGGCCGCCCATGGAGTGGCCGGCCACCACCAGAGGGAGCCCCGGGTGCGCGGCCCGGGCGAGGCCGGCCACCGTGTGCACGTCGCTCACCACGTCCTCGAAGTCCTCGACGACCACGCGTTCGCCGGCCGACCTCCCGTGGCCCAGATGATCGGGGGCGTACACGGCGGCGCCGTGCGCCCGGAGCACGCCGGCCACCTCGTCGTACCGCCCGGCGTGCTCGCCGTACCCGTGCACCAGCAGGACGATCCGGCGCGGCCGGGGGTGCGGCCATTCGCGGACGGCCAGGGTGCCGCGGGTTCCGGTGAGGGCGTGCTCGCGGGTGTCGCCCATGTCTCCTCCAGCGGCGTCGGCGGGGCCGCGGAGGATCTTCCCAGGGGGCCGGTCCGAGGTCTATAGTCCAAAACTAGCAGTGCTAATTAATGGCCCGCGTCCGAGGAGACCTGCCGTGCGCCCCGTCCACTTCGCGGCCGCCCGCCGCACCCCGATCGGCAAGCTGCGCGGAGCACTGTCCTCGATGCGCCCCGACGACCTCGCCGCGGCCGTCATCCGCGCCCTGGTCGCCGAGGTGCCCGCGCTCGACCCGGCGCGTATCGACGACGTCTACTGGGGCGCCGCCAACCAGGCAGGCGAGGACAACCGCAACGTCGCCCGCATGGCCGCCCTGCTCGCCGGGCTGCCCGACTCCGTGCCCGGCGCCACCGTGAACCGGCTGTGCGCCTCCGGCCTGGAGGCCGTCACCGCCGCCGCCCGCACCATCGCCGCGGGCGAGGCCGACATCGTGCTCGCCGGCGGCTCCGAGTCGATGAGCCGCGCCCCCTTCGTCCTGCCCCGCCCCGACGAGGCGCTGCCGCACCGCATGGAGACGTACGACACCCGGCTCGGCTGGCGCCTGGTCAACCCGGAGATGAAGGAGCTGCACGGCCTGCTGGCCATGGGGGAGACGGCGGAGGAGGTGGCCGCGCGGTACGGCATCGCCCGCGAGCGGCAGGACGAGTTCGCGCTGCGCAGCCACCGGCTGGCCGCCCGGGCCCGCGAGGACGGCCACTTCGACGCCGAACTCCTGCCCGTCAAGCGCCCCGACGGCACGGTCGTCGACCGCGACGAGTGCGTCCGCGAGGACACCTCCTACGACAAGCTGGCCCGCCTCAAGCCCGTCTTCCGGGCCGGCGGCACGGTCACCGCGGGCAACGCCTCTCCGATGAACGACGGCGCCGCGGGCCTCCTGCTGGTCAGCGAGGAGGCCCTGCGCGAGCTGGGCCTCACGTCCCTGGGCCGGTACGTCGCCGGAGCCTCCGCGGGCGTCCACCCCGACGTGATGGGCATCGGCCCCGTCCCCGCCACCCGCAAGGTGCTGGCCCGCGCCGGATGGGAGATCGGAGACCTCCAGGAGGCCGAGTTCAACGAGGCGTTCGCCGCCCAGGCCCTCGCCTGCGTCGACCAGCTCGGCATCGACGAGGAACTGGTCAACCCGACCGGCGGCGCCATCGCCCTCGGCCACCCGCTCGGCTGCTCCGGCGCCCGCATCCTCACCACCCTGCTGCACCGCATGAACCGCACCGGCGCGGCCCGCGGCCTCGCCACGATGTGCGTCGGCGTGGGCCAGGGCAGCGCCGTACTGGTCGAACGGGACCAGTCCTAGGGACCGGACGGGCCAGTCCTAGGGGGGGGCCGGGCGCAACCGGCCCCAGGGACCGAACGGCCCGGCCCAGGGGCCGGCTCCGCAGGGTCCGGCCAGAGCCGCAGAACGTCGCAACACAAGGGAGCACCCCTCCATGGCAACCCTCTCCGTCGCCGCCGTCCTCGCCGAGAACGCCCGGCGCCGCCCCCAGAAGACCGCCCTCGTCGAAGGCGACCTGCGGCTCACCTTCGCCCAGGTGTGGCAGCGCTCCCTCGCGCAGGCCGGGGCGCTCACCGGACTCGGCGTCCGGCCGGGGGACCGGGTCGCGCTGATGGCACCCAACACCGCCGAGTTCCCGCAGGCGTACTACGCCGTCGCCGCGGCCGGCGCGGTCGTCGTCCCCGTGCACCTGCTGCTGTCGGCGGCGGAGGTCGAGCACGTGCTGCGGGACAGCGGCGCCACCCTGCTGCTGTGCCACCCGGCGCAGGCGGAGACGGGCGCCGCGGCGGCCGCCGCGTCCGGCGTCCGGGTGGTCACGCTGGGCGCCGAACTCGACGGCCTGGCGGCCGCCGCCGAGCCGCTGCCGTCCTACGTCACCCGCGCCGCCGACGACCCGGCCGTCGTCTTCTACACCAGCGGCACCACCGGCGTCCCCAAGGGCGCCGTGCTCAGCCACTTCAACCTGGTGATGAACGCGACCGTCAACGCCTTCGACGCCAACGACATCCGCCCCGACGACATCGCCCTCGGCGCGCTGCCCCTCTTCCACGCCTTCGGCCAGACGGTCTCCATGAACTCCACCTGGCGGGCCGGGGCCACCCTCGTGCTGCTGCCGCGCTTCGACGCGGCCCGCGCGATCGAGCTGATGGTCAAGGAGGGTGTGAACACCTTCCACGGCGTGCCGACCATGTTCGTGTCGCTGGCCGCCGCCGCCGCCGCGGCCGACGCCGACGTGCTGCCCGACCTGCGCGTGTGCATCTCCGGCGGCGCCTCGCTGCCGGTCGCCGTGCTGGAACGGTTCGAGACCGCGTTCGGCGCGAAGATCTACGAGGGGTACGGGCTCTCGGAGACCTCCCCGGCCGCCGCCGTCAACCAGCCCGTGTTCGGCGCGAAGCCCGGCACCATCGGCCACCCGCTGTGGGGCGTGGACGTGGAGATCGCCCGCGCCGAGACCGAGGACCGCGTCGAACTGCTGCCCCCGGGCGAGCTGGGCGAGGTCGTCGTACGCGGCCACAACGTCTTCTCCGGCTACCTCGGCCGCCCCGAGGCCACCGCCGAGGCCCTGGTCGACGGCTGGTTCCGCACCGGCGACCTGGGCACCAAGGACGAGGACGGCTACCTGCGGATCGTCGACCGCAAGAAGGACGTCATCATCCGCGGCGGCTACAACGTCTACCCGCGCGAGGTCGAGGAGGTGCTGCTGCGCCACCCCGCCGTCGCCCAGGTCGCCGTCATCGGCCTCCCGGACGAGCTGCACGGCGAGGAGGTGTGCGCCGTGGTCGTACCGGCCCCCGGGACCGAGCCGGACGCGGCCGCCGTGACCGAGTGGTCCAAGGAGCACCTGGGCCGCCACAAGTACCCGCGCCGCGTGGAGTTCACGGACGCGCTGCCCCTCGGGCCGAGCATGAAGGTGCTCAAGCGGGAACTGCGGTCCCGGTACGCCTGACGGCAGGAGGCGCGGAGCCGGCGCGGAGCCGGGGAACCGGACCGTCCGGTGAGACGGTCCTTACGGCCGCAGGTTGTCCGGACATACCATCGGTCTCGGCATGAACACGATGACTCTCTGGCACCTGTCCGGCTGGGCCTTCGCCGCGCTCGCCTGCGCGGCCCTGCTCGTCGGCTTCTCCAAGACCGCCGTCAGCGGCGCCAACACGGTCAGCCTGGCGATCTTCGCGGCCGTCCTGCCCGCCCGCGCCTCCACCGGTCTCCTGCTGCCGCTGCTGATCACCGGGGACGTGATCGCCGTCCTCACCTACCGGCGGCACGCCCACTGGCCCACCCTGTGGCGGCTGTTCCCGGCGGTCGCGGCGGGGGTGGTCGTCGGCACCCTGTTCCTGATGTGGGCCGACGACGGGATCGTACGGATCTCGATCGGCGCGATCCTGCTGCTGATGGCGGCCGTCACGCTGGCACGGCGCCGGACGGCCGAGCGGGCGGTGGAACCGGACGAACCGGACGAGATCACCACCCGCTCGGGCCGCCTCAAGGCCCGTTCCTACGGCGTCCTCGGCGGCTTCACCACCATGGTCGCCAACGCGGGCGGCCCGGTGATGTCGCTGTACCTGCTGTCGGCGGGCTTCCGCAAGCTCGGCTTCCTCGGGACGTCGGCGTTCTTCTTCCTCATCGTCAACGTCTCCAAGGTGCCGTTCAGTGTGGGGCTCGGCCTGATCGACGGCCGCTCCCTGCTGCTCGACGCGGCGCTCGCGGTGTTCGTCGTGCCCGGCGCCCTGCTGGGCAAGTGGGCCGTGCACCGGATCAACCAGCGGCTGTTCGAGCAGCTGGTGATCGCGGCGACGGTCGCGGGCGGCGTGCAGCTGTTGCTGGTGTGACGGGTGCTGCTGTGTGACGGGTGTTGCCGTGTGACAGGTGCTGCTGGTGTGGCAGGTGCTGCTGGTGTGGCAGGTGCTGCCGGTGGCGTGCCGGGCCCTAGCCGCAGGGGCTGGAGGCGGCCGTCGCGCGGGCCAGCGCCTCTCTGAGCCGGTCGTAGCGCTGGACGTCGGTCAGGACGTCGGCGCGCCGCTGCCGCCCCGTACAGCAGCTCCAGAGAGCCGCCATGATCGCGGTCGCCAGCGGGATGAGCAGCCAGGTCAGTGGGTCCAAGGTCGTCCTCCCTCTCCCGGATGTGCGGGTAGGGCAGACGATGACATACATGATCAGTTCTACATATTGGTACGAAGACCGACTGTGGGCTTTTCACTCGTAAGGATTCAGTACGTCATGAAAAGTACGGTTCATGAGCCGTACCGCGGACGCACCAGCGGTCGGCGGTCCGCCAAGTGATCGTTAGGATGGGCCGGTTGCCCCTCGCGGGGCTGCGGGGAGGGGAATTCCGGGATGTCGGGGATCGAGGGCGGTCTGCAGGTGCTGGTGGCCAATCGGTACCGGCTCCACGCGGTCATCGGGCGGGGCGGGATGGGTGAGGTCTGGCGCGCCCAGGACGAGGTGCTCGGCCGGCCGGTCGCGGTCAAGCTGCTGCTGAACGACGTGGCCGACGCCTCCGCCGAGGCCCGCTTCCGGCTGGAGGCGCAGACCTCCGCGCGGCTCAACCACCCGCATGTCGTGGGCACGCTCGACTTCGGCACCTGGGAGCAGCGCTGCTTCCTCGTGATGGAACTCGTCGAGGGCGACAGCCTCGCCGGCGAGCTGACCGCCGGCCCGCTCGCCCCGGACCGGCTGGCCCAGGTGGCACAGCAGTCGGCCGAGGGCCTGGCCGCCGCGCACGCGCAGGGCATCGTGCACCGCGACATCAAGCCCGGCAACCTGCTCAGCGACCGGGACGGCACGGTCCGCATCGGTGACTTCGGCATCGCCCGCTTCGTCGACGACCCCTCCGCCGGCCTCACCACGACCGGCCAGATCGTCGGCACCGGCCTCTACCTGGCCCCCGAACGCGCCATCGGCACCCCGGCGTCCTCGGCCTCCGACATGTACTCGCTGGGCTGCGTGCTCTACCAGCTCGCCGTGGGCCGTCCGCCGTTCGAGTCGGAGACCGCCACCGCCCTGCTGTACCAGCACGTGGACGCCCCGCCCGTACCGCCGCACCAGCGCGGCGCCGCGCTGCCGCCCGCCTTCGAGGCGTACCTGCTGAGCATGCTGGCCAAGCGCCCCGAGGAGCGGCCCACGGCTCGGGACGCGGCGGACTGGTTCCGCAGCGGCGCCTGGCTCGGCACGCCGGAACCACTGCCACCGGAGCTGCCGGGCCTCGGCCACGACCCGTACCGGTCCGCTCCGCCCGACCGCCACGACCACGACCCGTACCGGTCCACCCCGCCCACCCACCATCAGCACACCCCGCGCGGGTCCTACGACCCGGCCGCCGACGTCCCGGCCGGCGCCCTGGACACCGGCTGGAACACCACCGTCCACCGGGTGCCCGCGCGCCGCCCCGGCCTGCGCACCTCACCGCGCCGCCACTCCCGCGTCATCGCCGTCGTGGGCGGAGCGGCCCTGTTCGTCTGCGCGCTCCTGCTCGGCATGACCCTGTTCTAGCCGCCCGGCTGCCCGACTGCCCGGGTAATCTCCCGGGCATGCGGATCTCCGTCTCCTCCGACATGGACGAACCCGTCGCACGCGCCCTGGTCGCCCGGCTCCGCGAGCGCGGGCACGAGGTGACCGCCCACGGCGCCCTGCGCCCCGGCGACGACCCCCAGTGGGCCGCCTGCTCCGCGGCGGCGGCCCGGGACGTCGCCGAGGGCCGCGCCGACCAGGCGGTCGTGTGCTGCTGGACCGGCACCGGCGCCTCCATCGCCGCGAACAAGGTGCCGGGCGTACGGGCGGCCCTGTGCACCGACGCCTACACGGCGGACGGCGCGCGCCGCTGGAACGATGCCAACGTGCTGGCTCTCGGCCTGCGGCTGACCTCCGAGCCGCTGCTGACCGAGATCCTTGACGCCTGGTTCGCCGCGGCACCCGGCGCGGACGCCGAGGACCGGGAGAACATCGCCCGGGTGTCCCGGCTGGAGACGGCCTCCGGCGACAGCTGATATCGGACAGCTGATAGCTGACGTCTGTCGTCTGTCGTCTGTCGTCTGTCGTCTGACGTCTGATGTCCGATGTCCGATGTCCGACGCTGACGTCTGACAGCTAGGGTCGCGGCGCCGCCGACGCCCGTACGACCGCCTCCAGCGCGTCCGCGCGGAACAGCGCACGCCCGGCCGCGATCCGCCGCTCACGCTCGGGGCCCGGCGCGGTGAGGCGGGCCAGGGAGCGCAGCAGCCCGGCCGGGTCCGGCGCGTGGTCGGACACCCCGAGCGCCGCCATCCGGCGCACCCCCTCCGCCCCGTGCCCGGGCAGCGGCCGGTACCCGACCACCGGGAGCCCCGCGGCGAGCGCCTGGACGGCGGTCTGCCCGGCCGCGTTGTCCACCAGCGCGGCACACGCGTGCAGCAGATCCGGCATGTCCGTCACCCAGTCCGGGACCAGGACACCCGGCAGCTCCGACAGCTCCCGGCGCAGCCGCTCGTTGTGTCCGCACAGCACCACCGGCAGGAAACCGCGCGCGGCGAGCAGTCGCGCCGTACCGGCCAGCCGCGCCCCGGCGCCCCAGGCACCCGCGGAGACCAGCACGGCCGGCCGCCCGGCCCCCAGCCGCTCGAACCGCCGCCGCCACCCGGCCGCCCCCGGCCCCTCGTCCACGAACACGGGGTCCACCACGGGACCGGTCGCCTCGGCCGGCCGGCCCAGCCCCGCACGCACCGCCCGGGCGGCCTCCTCCGACACGCACAGGTGCAGATCGTTGCCCGGATGCAGCCACTGCCGGTGCACGGCGAAGTCCACGACCACCACCGCACTGGGCACCGCCAGCGCGCCACGGGCCCGCAGATGCCCGGTGAGCTGGGCGGCCAGATGGAAGACGGGCACCACCACATCGGCGCGCGTATGCCGCACCAGGGCCGTCAGCCGCCCGCTCGCCAGCCGCGCCAGCGGCGTACCGCCGGGACGCGGACGCGGGCCGGGCCGCAGGAAGAGGTCGTAGATACCGGCGTACACCCACGGGCAGTGCCGGACGGCCGTCTGGTAGAAACCGCGCAGCCAGGCCCCCAGTCCGTACGGCAGCAGGGACAGCACATCGACGACGTACGCCTCCTGACCGGCGGCGCGGGCCCGGCGGGCCAGCTCGGCGGCCACCGTGTCATGCCCCGACCCCATGCTCGCGCTGACGATCAGCAACCGCCGCGCCCCGGGCAGCGGGAAGCCGTCACCACGGGCGGGCGCGGGGTCGGCTAGAGGCCCCCGGGCGACGGGCAGCGGTGGCGGTACGGGCATTTCGGACGACACTGGAAGTGAGTAACCCTCACCCAGCGCAGTCAAACGGACGGCCCCACCCGGACCCGTCCACCCCCGTCGTCCCGTGTTTCGGACCCGGCCCCCGGGATACTTCACCCCCCGGCAAGGCCGTCACCCGACCGCCCGAGGCCGCACCGGCGGCCCAGGGCCCCGTCGACCTGTCGACCCGTCGATGCAGAGGTGCGCCCGATGTCCCAAGCCCCTTCCCGCGTACGGTCCGGCCCCGGGACCGCCGTCGACGCCCCGGCCACGCCGCACCACGCGCGCCGGTCCCGCGACCACGGCACGCGGCCCGGCGGGGGAGCCCTGGTGACCGGCGCCTCCTCGGGGATCGGCGCGGCCGTCGCCCGGCGGCTCGCCGCCGAGGGCGGCTGGCGGCTGGTGCTCAACGGCCGGGACCGCACCCGGCTGGCGGACGTGGCCCGGGGCACCTCGGCCCTCACCTATCCGGCGGACCTGTCCGGGCCCGGCGCCGAGCGCCTGGCCGAGTTCGCGCTCGGCAGCGTCGGCCGGGTGGACCTCCTGGTGGCCGGCGCGGGCATCGGCTGGGCCGGCCCGTTCAGCACCATGCCGCAGCGCGCCATCGACGAGGTGTTCGACGTCAACGTCATCGCCACGCTGCGCCTGGTCCGGCTGCTGCTGCCGCACATGGTCCGCGAGGGCACCGGCCGCGTGGTCATCATCGGCTCCCTGGCCGGCACGGTCGGCGTCCGTGACGAGGCGGTCTACTCCGCCGCGAAGGCCGCGCTCGCCGCCTTCGCCGACGCCGTGCGCTACGAACTGCGCGGCACCGGCGTCGGGATCAGCCACGTGGTGCCCGGCGTGGTGGACACCCCCTTCTTCGAACGGCGCGGCGCCCCGTACCGGCGCTCCCGGCCCAGGCCCGTACCGGCGGACCGGGTCGCCGACGCGGTCTGGGACGCGGTCGCGCGCGGCCGCGACGAGGTGTACGTCCCCGGCTGGACCCGCCTGCCCGGCCGCATCCGGGGCACCGCACCCGGCCTGTACCGGCGCTTGGCCGCACGGTTCGGGTGAGGGCGCATGAGGGGTCGGGTGAGGGCGCGTGAGGGGGCGGGAGTGCGGTGGGGAACGGCCCGGGTACGGGCGGAACGGGTGAGGGCCGGGGGAGGAGGGCCCCTGCCAGGCGGACGGGACCCCGGCGGAACGGGCCGGGGCACCGCTACGGCCCCAGCGCCCTTTCCCACCGCGACCGCCGCCGCGACCGCCGCCGCGGCCGTCACTGCTGCGGCGGCCACGGCGGCGGCCGTGCACATCGTCCCGGCGGCCACCTGGCTGCCGCGCCTGCGCTCCGTGTGCCTGCCGGGCCTGGCCGGGATCGGCCGCCCCGACCACGTCGCGCTCACCTTCGACGACGGCCCCGACCCCGCGACCACCCCGTTCTTCCTGGACGAACTGGACCGGCTCGGCGCGCGCGCCACCTTCTTCGTCCTGGGCGAGCGGGCCGCCCGTTTCCCGGACCTCACCCGCGAGATCGCCACCCGCGGACACGAACTCGGCATCCACGGCTGGACCCACAGCCGCCCCTGGCTGCCCGCCCCCGCCCGGGACCTGGCGGAGACCGGACGGGCCCTGCGCACCGTGCACGCGGCGACGGGCCGCCGTCCGCTCTGGTACCGCCCGCCCTACGGCATCCTCGTGGCCGGCCGCTGGGCCGCCGCCCGGCGCCTGGGACTGCGTCCGGTGCTGTGGACCGCCTGGGGCGAGGACTGGACGGCGGACGCCACTCCGGCCTCCGTGCACGCGACGGTGGCCGGGGACCTGCGCGGCGGCGGCACGATCCTCCTGCACGACTCCGACCACGCCTGCGCCCCCGGCTGCTGGCGCGCGGCCCTCGGCGCCCTGCCCGGCCTGGTCACCGCCTGCCGGGACACCGGATGGCAGGTGGGCCCCCTGGCCGAGCACGGCGTGGGCACGGCCCGGCACGGCGGCCCCCCACGCCGCCGCCCCGCACCGACCCCGCCCCCGGTCCCTACTCCTCCCTCGGCCTGCGGCGCAGCAGATACGTGTCCATGATCCAGCCCTTGCGCTCGCGGGCCTCGGCCCGCAGCCGCTCGATGCGCGGCGCGGCCTCGGCGATCGGGCCGGAGGCGAGGATCTCGTCCGGAGTGCCGAGGTAGGCGCCCCAGTAGATGTCGATGTCCTGATCGGCGTACTGCCGGAAGGTCTGCTGGGCGTCGAGCATCACCACCACGTCGTCCACACCGTCCGGAAGCCCCTCGGCGAGCCGCCGTCCCGTGGTGATCTGCACCGGCCGGGCGATCCGGTTCAGCCCCGTGCGGTGCCGGGCCGCCAGGGTGGAGACACTGCTGATGCCGGGCACGACGTCGTACGCGAAGTCCACCGCGCCCCGCTCCAGCACCTCTTCGAGGATCCCCAGCGTGCTGTCGTACAGCGCCGGATCGCCCCACACCAGGAACGCGCCGCTGTCGTCCTCGCCCAGTTCCTCGGCGATCAGCCGCTCGTAGATCTCCGCGCGGGCGCTGCGCCAGTCGCCGACGGCGGGCGCGTAACCGGCCCCGCCGACCGTCCGGTTCCGCTCCGGGTCGCGGGCCTCCACCACGCGGTACGTCCCCTCCGGCACATGCGTGCGCAGCAGGTCCCGGCGCAACCGCGTCAGGTCCGACTTCACCTCGCCCTTGTCCAGCACGAAGAACACGTCCGTGCCGCGCAGCGCCCTGACCGCCTGCAGGGTGAGCTGCTCGGGGTCGCCCGCACCGATACCGATGACTCGAATCTCTCGCACACCCCGAGTCTGCCGCACGGCACTGACAACGCGACCACCGAGCGCCGGCCCCGGCACGATCCGCCGGCCCGGACCGGCTACCCCCGCCCACGCAACCGAGGCGCCCGAGCCACAGCATCCACACCCTGCGCCTCGGTCTCTGTCTCTGTTGTCTCTGTCTCTGCCGCCTGCCCTGCCTCCACCACGTCCGCCAGCTCCCGCGCCCAGACGACGAGACCGGCCGTGTCCAGGCCGTGCGGCTCCCGCACCCCGCTCTCGGCCACCCACTCGCGCACCGTGCCCGCCCCGCGCCGCAGCAGCCGGGCGCCGCCGGTGACGTTGCCGCGCACGGCGTGCGTGAGCCCCACCGCCATTTGCGCGAGCCCGCGCCACAGGCCCCGTTCCGCCTCGGGCCCCGACTTCCAGGCGTCCTCGAACACCTCGTGCGCGTGGAACGGCCGCCCCGCGTCCAGCAGCGTCTGCGCCTCGGTCACCGTCTCCTCGGGCGCGCGCACCACGCCCTCCGGCTGCCGGGGCACGCCGTCGGCCCCGTACGGCAGGGGGCGCCCCAGCCCGTCCCGGGGCCGGGCGTTGCGCGCCCGCCCCTCACTGTCCCGGTCCCGCGCCCCGGCCGGCCCTGCGGAGGATGTGCTGCTCATACGCCGATTCTCCCCCTCCACCCCGCGCCCCCTTCGGAGCGGTCCCCGGCGTACGGTAAAGTGGCCTTCACGCGATCACGCGGGTCACCGCACGTGAGCGCATCGGGACGTGGCGCAGCTTGGTAGCGCACTTGACTGGGGGTCAAGGGGTCGCAGGTTCAAATCCTGTCGTCCCGACTCGTGAGAGTCGCAGGTCAGGGCCGGTTTCAGAGAAATCTGAAACCGGCCCTCGGCCGTTCTCGGGGACTAGTTGGGAACCAGTTGGGGATCAGTGTCCTCGACCGGGGGCAGCGGGTTGTGGCGATCCGGCCGGGGCGTGGGGCCGCTGGATGTCCTCCGGGTGGGCCGTGTGCTGTACGGCCTGCTCGTGGGCGATGGTGCCTGTCGCGACGAGGGCGTTGATGCTGGTCTCCAGGGTCTGCATGCCGTCGCGGTGGCCGGTCGAGATCATGTTGCGGATCTGGCGGGTCTTGCCCTCGCGGATCAGGTTGCGGATCGCCGAGGTGCCTACCATCACCTCGAAGGCGGCCACCCGGCCCCCGCCGGTCCGGGGGATGAGCGTCTGGTTGAGGATGCCGACCAGGGTGTGCGCCAATTGCAGCCGGATCTGCGGCTGTTGCTCGGCCGGGAACACGTCGACGATGCGGTCCAGCGTCTGCGACGTGTCGTTGGTGTGCAGGGTGGCGAACACCAGGTGCCCGGTCTCGGCGATGGTCAGGGCCGCGGAGATGCTCTCCGGGTCGCGCATCTCGCCGAGGAGCAGGACGTCCGGATCCTCGCGCAGGGCCGAGCGCAGCGCGGCGGGGAACGAGTCGGTGTCGGTGCCGACCTCGCGCTGGCTGACCGCCGAGCGCTTGTGCCGGTGCAGGTACTCGATCGGGTCCTCGATGGTGAGGATGTGCACCGACCGATGCGTGTTGACGTGGTCGAGGAGCGCCGCCAGACTGGTCGACTTCCCCGACCCGGTCGGCCCGGTGACCAGCACGAACCCGCGCGGCATGCCCGCCCACCCGATGACCACCGGGGGGAGCCCGAGCTGCCCGGTCGACGGCACGTCGAACGGGATGATCCGCAGCGCCAGCGCCGACGCGCCGCGCTGCACGAAGGCGTTCCCGCGCAACCGGGCTCTCTCTCCCCAGCTGAACGCGAAATCGACCTGCTTCTCCCGGCGGAACCGTTCCGTGAGTTCCTCGCCCAGCACCCCGGTCACCAGGCGATCGGCCTCCGGCTCGGTCAGCGCGGCCCCCTCGACCGGTCGCAGGGCGCCGTCGACGCGGAGGAACGGCGCCGATCCGGCGGTGATCAGCAGGTCGCTGCCGCCCCGCTCCCACAGCTCACCGAGCAGGTGATCGATGATCGCGGAACTCGGTCCGGGCACGGTGGCCTCCAAGATGGCGTACTGGCTCATGGCAGGACCGTCCACTGCTCGACGGTGCCGGTGTGGCCGTCGAAGGAGACGGCGGCCTGGACGAGCGGGCCGGACAGCAGATCGATCCGGGTGCCGCCGAGGTGCTCGGTCGCGCCGCCGCGCCCGGCGGTCACGGTGTAGGTCACGGTCAGCCCGGCCACCTGGGAGGCCCTGGTCAGGCCGCACGGTGCCAGGTCGACCTGATCGGTCACCGGACCGCTCGAACCGAGATGGACCGGTACGTCCAATGAGTGGTCGACGCCGGTGCAGGCGCTGCCGGTGAAGTCCACCGACAGCTTCACCGACTCCACGTCGCCGTCGTCCTGGTGCGCCACCCGCAGGACGGCGTGGTCGAGTGGTCCGGTCGTGGCCGGTGCCGGCGGGGCGTAGCCGCCGAGTGTGAGGGACGCCTGGCCACCGCCGGGGACGGTGGCGTCCGTGATGTCTACGGGCGCGCCGGGAGCCGGGGGCGTGAACCGGGTGATCGCGGTGACCGACGCCGGTTTCGCGATCACGGCCGGGTAGGTCGTGAACAGCACCGGCTCCGGTGGGATGCCGATCACCGGGCGGAGGTATCCGGTGGCCGGGCTGATGCCGAGACCGATGGTCCGGGCGATGACGCCGCGGGTGACGACCTGCGTGCTGACCTGGCTCATCGACAGGTCGACAGCGGCGGTCGGGGCGTAGACGGTGCCATTGATCACCAGGCGGCTGTGATCGGTGGCCGTGTCGGCGTCGTCGGTCGACTTCAGCACCGCGCAACGGCTGCCCGCGGTGAGGCAGCCGGACAGGGCCCGGATGGACGGGGCCCGGAACACGATGTCGAGTTCGACGCCGTCGAGCTGGTCGGCGGCGCCGGTACTGCCCGTGCCCAGCCTCGCCGCGTAGTCGACAGCGAGCTTGGACAACTGGTCGTCCTTCGTGACCCCGCAGGCGCCGAGGTCGACCACGTCGACACCGAGTGCCCCTTCATGGGCGGTCAGGGCGTGCCGCGCGTCGCAGGCGGTACCGGTGCCGGAGACGGTCAGCGCTGCCGTGGGTGGCCCGGTCGACGGGGGCGGTGCCGGGGTGGTGTCGTCGTCCTGGTGCGCCACGCGCAGTACGACCTTGTCGATCACCGCCCCCACCGGCAGGGGCAGCATCGCGAAGGTACCGAGCCGGATCGACGCCGACGCAGTGGCCGTGGTGAGCGTCACGGCCGAGGTGGTGGTGTCGATCGCCTGCGCGTTCCCGGGGTCGAGGAACGCCGCGGTGGTGGGCGTCGCGGTGCTGATCGCCTTGGTGGGCCGTACCGGGACCGGGGGCCGGTAGGTCAGTTCCAGGGTGACGCCGTCGAGCTGATCGGTGGCGGAGGTGCTGCCGGCGCCGAGGGTGGCGGTATAGGTCACGACCAGGCCGGTCAGCTGGGCGGGGTCGGTCAGCCCGCAGGTGGCGATCAGGTCCAGGGTGTCGGTGGCCAGGGCGTCCTGGTGCGCGGCGAGCTTCTGCGAGGTGGTGCAGGAGCGGGGGAGGCCGGGCCCGGTCAGGGTGACCGCGGCCGTCGGCGGTGATCCTCCGGCCGCGCCCGGATCGTCGCGATGCGCGATGTGCAGCAGGGCCCCGTCCAGGACCGAGCCGGGCGCCACCGTGGGGGTGTCGTAACCGCCGAGGTCGATGGTGGCGGTCGGTGTGGTCGTCGCGTCGAGTGCGGCGTGGGCCGTGTGGGCGCCGTCGATCGCCTCGGCGTCGGCCGCGGAAGTGAACGTCGTCGACTTCGCGCTCGTCGCCGGCCGGGGCGGCGGCGGGTCGTAGACGATGTCGAGCCAGATGCCGTCCAGGGAATCGGTGCCCGCGGTGCCGCCCTCGCCCAGTCCGGCGGTGTAGGTCGCGGTCAGGCCGGTCAGCTGTACGGGGTCGGTGATGCCGCATGCCTTCAGGTCGACCCGGTCGTCGCCCAGGGCCGCCCGCGCGGTGAGCGGCAGCTCGGTACACCTGCTGCCGCCGCCCGCGGGGGTGACGTCGATTCCGGGCGCCGCCGCGTCGCCGGTCTCCTGATGGGCCACCCGCAGCACCGCGGAGTCGATCGTCGACCCCGGCGGCAGGGGCGGTTGGCCGAACCCGGCCAGGGTGAGGGACGCGGACGGGGCCGCCGTGGTCAGTTGGGCGCCGGCCACCAGCGGTGTCGGCTGTTCGCCGATCTCCAGGGCGTTGCCGGGATCGGTGCCGGTGGCGGTGAACCCGGTCGACGCGGTCACGGCGGTCGGCTTGAACGTGGTCGGCGTGCGGTAGGCGACTTCCAGCCAGATGCCGTCCAGGCGTTCCGTGGCGGTGGTGCCGTCGGTGTCCAGGGTGGCGGCGTAGGTCACTGTCAGGCCGGTGAGCCGAGCCGGGTCGGTGAGCCCGCACGCGCCCAGCAGGTCGATCGGGGGGTCCGTGGCGAGCGCCGTGTGCCGGGGCAGGGCGTCGGCGCGGCAGGTGTCCGCGCCGACGGCGGTGGTGACCTTCACCGCGCCGGGGGCGGTCAGATCACCGTCGTCCTCGTGCCTGACACGCAGTGTCGCGGCGGTGATGACCGAGCCGGGCGGCACCCGCGGGGTGAAGCCGGCGAGTTGTATCGACGCCGACCGGCGTTTCGTCGGGTCGAGGACGGCGTCGGCCGTGCAGCTCGCGGTGCCCGTGGGCTGCGCACATCCGGGCAGGGTGGGCCGTTCGCCACTGGTCAGGGCGTGGACCGGGTTGGTGAAGCCGGTGTTCGTGACCACCGCTGTCGGCTTCAGCGTGTGGGACGGCTTCGGCGGCTGGACCCCGTACACCGCCACCTGCTGCGCGTCCGGGGTCACCGGGGCGCACAGTTCGGCGTGTCCGCGGTCGACCTGGAACCGGCTGCCGCCGCCCATCATGACTTCGACGCCTTCGGGCCGCGTTCTGTCGCAGCCGCCCGGGTCCGGGACGGCCGGACGGGTGGCGGCTCCGGGATCCCAGCCTTCCTGTGTGCCGCCGACCACGCTGACCGTGGGGTCGTCGACCGTCCAGACCGCGCTGCCGCCGCTGAAGGTGAAGTCGAAGTAGTAGACACCCGGTTGCAGCCACACCACGACGTGGTGGCAGTCGCCGCCGGTGAGGCGGGTCAGCGCGCGGGCGTCGTCGTAGTAGCCGGGCCGCAACCGCACCAGCCAGGAACCGGGGCCGGGGCACGCGGGCACGCTCTGCCGGGCCGGGACGGCCGTGGCGGGCGGGGTGTAGTCCGGGTCGGCGCCCACGACCTCGTCGGCGGGAGCCGACGGGGTGTCGTCGGCGCAGTCGTGCGCGTACGGCGCCTGGGTCGGGGGCAGTGGGGTCTGCGACACGGCACCGGAGCAGTCGCCGACGGCGGACACGTCGCCCGACACCACCATCGAGGCGCCGGCGCCGGTGGTGATGTCCGAGTGGGAGAACACGCTGCCCTGCACGCGCAGCCCGCGCGTGGTCACGTCGATGCCGTCTCCCGTCGCCCGCCCCAGGCTGCGCAGCGCGTCCTGCGGCTGGGTCGCGCGCGTGGTCGCGGGAGAGGTGTTGAGGGGGTCGCAGTGGACGATCATCTGCCGGCCGTTGATCGGCGGGGCGGTGTAGTCGGCGCACGGGTTGCCCTGCGAGAAGTTCTTGATCGCGAGCTGCGTGGCACCGTCCGCGCTGTAGGCCCGCTTGCCCTGGTCGACGTACACGCTCGCGGCTTTCAGTCCCGTGCCGGCGAAGGACAGGAGCGAAACGGTGACCAGGGTGAAGACGACGACGAAGGCCAGCGCGAGGATCAGTGTCGCGCCCTGTTCGTCGTCGCGCCGGCGGCGCGGCTTCAGGCGGCCCGTCATGACGAACTCGCTCGTCGGACGGCGATGAGGGCCGTCGGGGGCGCGGCGGGGTCGCTCTGCACGGTCAGCGTTACCTCCATGGGCGAGGTGCACGAGGTCTCGGCACCGCAGCTCAGAGTCACCGGACGGGTCGATGTGGCGTTGTCGAACCGGCCCAGCAACGTGGTGACGACGCCTTTGTCGGTGCACTTCACCCGGTTCAGGGCGCCGGTCGGCCGGTCGTAGGTGTAGACGATGTCGGTGCCGGGCCGGCTCAGGTGGACGATCACGCCGGTGACGCCGCACGCGGGGCCGGTCGTGACGCTGTCCGCGCTCTGCACGTCGCCGTAGAAGTAGCGGTGGAGCGTGCCCAGCGTGCTGGTGGCGGCCACCCGTTTCCCGGTGCCCGCGGTGAACCGCAGCCCGAGGATGACCGCCTTGGTCAGCAGTGTCCCGACGATAGCCAGGATGACGATCGTGACCAGCAACTCGGTCAGGGTGAATCCCGACTCCGAGCGCCTGGTCGGCCGTTGCGTCGTCATGACAGCATCGACTCCCGCTTGACCACCTCGAGTGTCGCGTCCCGGACGGGGTGCGGGCCGGTCGAGCGCACGGTGAGCGTCACCTTCTGCACTCCGGTGTCGGCCGCCGGGCAGGGCCGGCCGAACGCGCCCACCCCGTCCCAGTACTCGATCTCGACGGTCACGCTGTACCCGGCGGGTGGCGTCGGGGTCTCGTAACCGCGGGCGCAGGACACGTACCGGTCGCTGACGACCTTCTCGGCGGCGCTGCGGATGACCGAGTCGGCGGTGGTCACCTTCTGCTGCGTGACCGAGCTGATGATCGCGGTGCCGATGCCCCCGAGAATGGTCACGAAGGCGATGCCCATGAGCACCACGGTGACCAGAGCCTCGATCAGGGTCTCGCCCTCTTCGCCGCGGCGGCGCGGGCGGCGTGGCCGGCGGTGTGGCAGGCCGGTCATTGGACGTTGACCTGGCTGTAGACGCCGTAGATCGCCGAGATGAGGGCGACGGCCACGAACCCCACGACGATCCCGACCATGATCACCACGGTGGGCTCGAACAGACTGGTCAGCCGCTTGAGTTTGTGCTGCAGTTCCTTCTCGTAGAACTCCGACACGTTCTCCAACTGGTCGTCGAGGGTCCCGGTCTCTTCTCCCACGCGCATCATCTGGGTGACCGCCCCGGGGAACAGTTTGGTGCGGGCGATCGGCCGGGAGATGCCGCCCCCTTCGAGCATCTCCAGCTGGGCCGTCCCGATGGACCGTTCGTACACCAGGTTGTCGGCGCCCGAGCCGGCCAGGCTGAGCGCCTCCGGGAGGGGCACACCGGCCTTGATCATCGAGGTCAGGATGCGGCAGAACCGTTCGATGACCATGAAGCGGACCACGTCACCGACCACCGGCGTCGCCAGCAGGAAGCGGTCGCGCAGCACCCGTCCCCGCTCGGTCCGCAAACCGGCGATCAGTGCCGCGCCGAGCGCGACGAGCACTCCGAGGATGACCGGGTACCAGGCCGTGACGAAGTCGGTGATGCCCAGCAGGATCCGGGTCGGCAGCGGCAGTTCCGCGTGGAAGGACGCGAAGAACACCTTGAAACGGGGCAGTACGAAGATGACGAGGACGAGGATGACGGCGACGGCGAGCCCCATCACCAGGATCGGATAGGTCAGGGCGGAGCGGATACTGCGCCGGCCCTCGACGTCGCGCTCGATGTAGCGGGCCAACTGGGCCATCACCACGTCGAGTTCACCGGTCGCCTCGGCCGAGCGGAGGACGGAGACGTAGAACGGCGGGAGTGCCTTGGTGTGGGCGGCCATCGCGACGGCGAAGCTTTCACCGAAGCGCAGCGAGTCCATGACGTCGATGAGCATCTTGCCCAGCTTCTTGTCCTTGGTCTCGGCGCGGATGATCTCCAGGGCGTCCAGGATGGGCACTCCGGCCTTGATGAAGGCGGCCATCTGGCGGGAGAAGTTGCTCAGCTCGACCAGATCGACCTTCTCCGCGGTGAGTTCGAGCTGCAGCAGGTTGCGGCCCGCGGCCTTGACCGACCGCACGTCGTAGCCCTGCCGGGCCAGGCTGTCGGTCACGCCGTCGACACTGGAGCCCTTGAGCACGCCGGTGGCCTGCTTCCCGTCCGGGCCGACCGCGACGTACTTGAAGGTGGCCATGCCGGTGCCCTCCTGGTTTCCGGTGTCAGGGGTTCGCGTCGTCGGTGTTTGCCTGCGGTGTCCAGCGAGGCGGGCCCTAGACCACGTACACGCTGGACATGATCTCGGCGATGGTCGTGACCCCCTCCTCCACCAGGCGGACGCCTCCGTCCAGGAGGCTGTCCATGCGCTGCTCGCGGGCGGCCTTGCGCAGGCTGTCGACCGGCGCTTTCTCGACGAGCAGCCGCTTGACCGCGTCGCTCATCACCAGCAGCTCGAAGACGCCGATCCGCTCCTGGTAGCCGGTCCGGGAACAGAAGTTGCAGCCCCGGCCCTGCCAGAACCCGGTGCCGGTCGACCCTCCCGCCTCGGCGAAGAAGGCCAGTTCGTCCACGCCCGGCCGGTAGGGCTCGCGGCACTGGTCGCAGATCCGCCGCACCAGTCGCTGGCTGACCACCCCGGCGACCGTGGAGGTGATCAGGAACGGCTCGATGCCCATGTCGACGAACCGGTGCAGCGCGGAGCAGGCGTCGGCGGCGTGGATGGACGACAGGACGAAGTGGCCGGTGAGAGCGGACTCGACCGCGATCCGCGCCGTCTCGGCGTCCCGGATCTCGCCGACCAGGATCACATCGGGGTCCTGCCGGAGGATCGAGCGCAGCCCGGTCGCGAACGAGATGCCCGCCTGGTCGTTGATCTGGATCTGGTTGATCGAGGGGAACACGTACTCCACCGGGTCTTCGATGGTGGTGATGTTGCGCTCGCTCTGGTTCAGCTCGCCGAGCGTGGCGTACAGGGTGGTCGTCTTGCCGCTGCCGGTCGGCCCGCCGCACGCGACCATGCCGTAGGGGGAGCGCAGCAGGGACGAGAACCGTTCGTAGGTCGCGGCGGGCATGCCCAGCTCGGCCAGGCGGAACAGTGTGCGGTTGCTGTCGAGCAGCCGCAGCACCGCTTTCTCGCCCCAGATGGTGGGGCTGGTGGCGACCCGGATGTCGACCGACCTGCCGTCGATCTCGGTGGCGATCTGCCCGTCCTGCGGGCGCCGCCGGTCGACGATGTTCATGTTGGCCATGATCTTGATCCGGCTGACCAGAGCCGGGCCCATGTTCTCCGGCAGGCTCAGTACGTCGTGCAGCGCGCCGTCGATGCGGTACCGGACCCGGACCCGGTCGGCGTGCGGTTCGATGTGGATGTCCGAGGCCCGGTCGCGCAGGCCCTGGGTCAGCATGAGGTTGACCAGCCGCACGACCGGCGCGTCCTCGCTCACCACCCTGGCCCCGGAGGCGGCGTCGCGGCCGGTCTCGGTCGCCTCGAAGGCCTCGACCAGGCTGCTGACGCCGGCCAGCGCCCGGTAGGTGCTGTCGATCGAGCGCCGGATGTCCGAGGGAGCCGCGATCGCCACCCGCACCCGGTCCGGTGCGACGGCCCGGCCGACCTCGTCGAGCACGCGCGGGTCACCCGGGTCGCCCGCAGCGATCAGCAGCGTGCCCTCGGCCCGCCGCACCGCGACGACGCCCAGCGAGCGGGCCAGCGCCTCCGGCACCCGGGCGGCCGCCTCGGGATCAGGTTCGCTCTGGCGCAGGTCGGCGACCGGGACGCCGAGTTGGACCGACAGTGCCTCGATCAGTGACCGTTCGTCGACCATGCCGAGTTCGACCAGCAGGGCGCCGAGTCGCTTGCCCGACGCCGACTGCTGCAGGAGCGTCTCGTCCACCTGCGCCGGGGTGAGCAGCCCGCGCTGTACCAGCAGGTCCCCCAGAAGCGGCCGTTGCCGCCCTGCGGGTGACGACTGCGCCGTGCCGGACGTCGCGTCCCGGTCCGGTTCGCCCGCCGGGACGGGTTCGCCCACCGGGACCGGGACCGGGGGCGGCGCCGGGTCGTGTGCCCCGTCGAGCGGGGTGCCGTCCTGGCCCGCAGGACTTGTCGTCGCCGCGCGGCGCCGGAGAAGCCGGCGATTCGCCAAGGAACCCACCCCTTCCAGCAGTTCTGTCAGTAGCTGATTAGTCAGCGGCATACTACAGGAGCCCACCGTGCGGTCACCCTCTTGTGAGACCGCCGCTCGGCTACGTAGTCTATGGCTGATTAATCAAGCAGTTACTAACACGTGACTTCGCTTGTGTGCCACTCGCTGTAGATGGAGAAAGATGTTCACTTACCTGCAAGGCACGTTGCACCGGCGAATGCGCGCACGGAGTGAGACCCCGGAGGCCGGCTTCACGCTGATCGAGCTGCTCGTGGTCATCGTGATCCTCGGCGTCCTGGCCGCCATCGTCGTCTTCTCCGTCCGTGGCATCAACGACAAGGGCCAGGGCGCGGCGTGCAAGACCGACAAGTCGACGATTCAGACCGCGGAGGAGGCGTACTTCGCCAGTGACAACCGCGGCCAGTACGGCAGCATGAAGCAACTGGTGGACGGCGGGTTCCTGTCCACCGCTTCCACCTGGTACGACGTCAATGCGAACGGTGCCACGTACGACATCAAGCCGGTGGACAAACTCGCGAACGGCCAGCCGAACCCCTGCACCTGATCCGGGGCGGAGTCCTCACCGGAATCGCCGTCGGCCCGAACCACTACGCACCGTAAGGCTCCACTGCGTCCATGCCAGCCACACTTGTCGTGATCATCGGTCTGCTGGGGCTCGCGGTGGGGTCGTTCCTCAATGTCGCCGTCTCCCGGGTGCCGGCCGGCCGCTCGGTCGTGCGGCCCCGCTCCGCCTGCCCGCGATGCGCCACGCCGATCGCGGCCCGGGACAACATCCCCGTCGTGTCCTGGCTCCTGCTGGGCCGGCGCTGCCGCGCCTGCCGGGTGCCCATCCCCGCGCGCTACCCGCTCGTCGAAGCGCTCACCGCGATCCTGTTCGTGGCCGAGGCACTGCGCTTCGGCAGGTCGGAAGTGCTGCCGGCCGAGCTGGTCTTCACCGCGGGGCTGCTGGCGCTGGCCGCCTGCGACGCCGAACAGTTCCTGCTCCCCCGACGGCTGATCTACCCGACTCTCGGGCTCACCGCCGCCTGTCTGCTCGCGGCCGCGGCGGCCACCGGCCAGTGGCATCGGCTCGGCGTGACCGCGGCATGCGCAGTGGGCGCGTTCGCTGTCTTCTTCGCCCTGCACTGGGTGCGGCCGGCCTGGCTGGGATTCGGTGACGTGCGCCTGGCCGGCCTGCTCGGCACCGGGCTGGGCTGGCTCGGCCCGTGGTACCTCGTCCTCGCGCTGCTGGCCGGCAGCGTCGCCGGGCTGCTGGTGGGCATCGCGCTCATGGCGGCGGGGCGAGCGACCCGCCAGACCCGCCTGCCCTTCGGTGTGTTCCTCGCCGCCGGCGCCATCGCCGCCCTCCTCGTCGGCGCTCCTGTCATCCACTGGTACGAGAGCGTGAGTGACCCGTACGCGACGGATGCGCCGCTCTCCATGGTCCGCCACCGGTCATGACCACCCGGGCCGGACCAAGCCACACCGACGATCCCCGCCTAGTTACCATGAAGTACCCTGGCGGCCATGGAGCGACCTGATCTGCCACTGGCCGAGTGGATTGTGCTCGCACTCGTGGCCGAGCGACCCAGCCACGGCTTCGCCGTCGCGGCCCTCACCGCGGAGGGCGGGGAGATCGGTGAGTTCTGGTACATCTCGCGCCCCATGGTCTACCGGTCGATCACGCGGCTGGTCGAGCGCGGACTGATCACGCCGGTCGGCGCCGAGGAGAGCGATCGCGGACCGCAGCGCATGATCTACGCCGCCACCCGCTCGGCGAAGACGATGGTCAGCCGGTGGCTCAGCGAGCCCGTGACCCACCTGTTCGACGTCCGCGCCGAACTCACGAGCAAGCTCCTGCTGCTGCGGCGTCGCAACACCAGCCCGGCTCGCCTGGTGGAGCGTCAACGGGTCGTCATAGACGAGATCGAGGAGTCGCTGCGCGCCAAGGAGCACGCCGGCGACCACCTCACCCGCGCGATCTACGCTTGGCGGCTGGAACACGTCCGTGCCGCGCGCCGGTTTCTCGACGCCGTCGACGTCGACTCGACGCGGCCGGCGGTCAAGACCGGCTGACGTCACGCTCGTGTCGTCCTCTCCTTCTGCCTCACCTGCGCGTCCAGCGCCACACCCGGTGCCCGTGGACAGTGCTCGACGAGGCGCGTGTGCCGACGAGAGGGGCCCGGCGATCGCAGCATCGCGATCGCCGGGCCCGCGACGCATGTCAGCGTCTCAGCGGCAGCCGCCGGGAACGGCTCGTCGGCTACGGCACCTCGACGACGGTCTCGCAGGAGCCGCCGGCCGCGATCGCATCCGTGCCCGGGAGCGTCGGACCGCCGTTGGCGTCGCCGGCGCAGACGTCCGTGCCGCTACCACCGGCGAGGGTGTCGCTGCCGGCGCCACCGACCACGGTGTCCTTGCCGGCGCCACCGGAGAGCGCGTCATCGCCGGCCCCGCCCTGGACGACGTCGGCGCCGTCACCGCCGCTGATGGCGTCGTTGCCGTCACCGCCGTCGATGTAGTCGTCGCCGCTGCCGGCCGACACGGCGTCATTGCCACCGAACGTGCAGATCGTGTCGTTGCCGCCATTGCCGCTGACACTGTCGTTCCCGTTGCCGGTCACGATCACGTCGGCGCGGCTCGTGCCGTTCACGACCCCGTTGCCGATGATCGTGGCGGCGAGACCGTGACAGCCGGGTGAGACGCTGATCGTCACGGTCGCGACGTTCGAGTCGTCCGTGCCGTCGTTCGCCTTGTAGGTGAAGCTGTCGCTGCCGACGTAGGCGCCGGTGGGCCGGTAGCTGAACGAGCCGTCCGGGCTGAGCGCGAAGGTGCCGTGCGCCGGCCCGGTCACGACCGACGCCGTCAGCGTGTTGTGGTCGGCATCCGTATCGTTGCCGAGGACACCAGGGGCGCCGACGACGAGCGGGGTGTCCGCTCCGATGTGGCTGTACGACTCGTTCGCGGCCGTCGGCGGCCGGTTCGTCGTGTTGAGCAGCACCGACGCGTCATTGACGAACGTCGCCGAGCTGTTGCTGTTGGCCGTCACGACATCGGGACGCCCGTCGCCGTCGAGGTCGGCCACCGCGGTGGCCTGCGGGTTGCGACCGCCGCCCAGTCCGAAGGCGAGCGGGCTGCCGAACGCGCCGGTGCCGTCGCCCTCGAGCACCATGACCTGGTCCGAATCGGCGCTGGAGACGACCAGGTCGGCGTGGCCGTCGCCGTTCAGGTCGGCCACCGACGCGGAGCTGAGGTTCGTCCCCGCCGTCAGGACGCTCGCGGTGCCGAACCCGCCCGCGCCGTCGCCGAGCAGGACAGCGACGCGCCCCGGCGAGCCGGGCGCCACGACGACGGCGTCCGGCTCGCCGTCCTGATTGACGTCGGCGAGCTTGAGCCTGGACGGCAGTGTCACCCCGGCCGGGACGCTCGACGCCGTGCCGAAACCCCCGTGTCCGTCGCCCGGCAGCACGGAGAGCGTGCCGGACGACGAGTTCGACGTGATGAGATCCAGATGGCCGTCGCCGTTGAGATCGGCGGCCGCGATGCCCTGCGGACCGGTACCGCCGCCCAGTGAGAACTGCGTCGCCGCGCCGAACGTGCCGTCGCCGTGGCCCAGCACCACCGAGACGTTGTTCGTGTTCGCGTCGGACGTCGCCAGATCCGGCTTGCCGTCCTCGTCGAAGTCGCCCACGGCGACATCGGTCGGGAAGCGTGCGACACACGGGTTGTCACCCGAGGTGTCGCACCCGGGCGTCGGGTTGAGTCGCACCGCCGCTCCGGCACCGAGAGCGCCGGATCCGTCGCCGAGCCAGACCAGGGCGACGTTGCCGCGCGCGTCCTCGCTGATGACGTCCATGTGGCCGTCGCCGTTGACGTCGCGGACCACTGCCGAGCCGAGAAAGACGCTCGACATGGTGCGCGGCGCCGCGTACTTCGTCACAGCGCCGAAGCCGCCGCCGCCCGAGCCGAGGAACACGCCCAGGCCCTCGGCGCGGATCGCCGTCACGAGGTCCGGTTTCCCGTCGCCGTTGAGATCGCCGATCGCGACGGCGGAGCTGCCGCGGCCGTTGTCGTCGAGGTTCACCGCGGTACCGAAGCCGGTCGTGTCGGCGACGGCCGCGGAGGCCGGGCCGGCGGCCATCACGACGGTCGCCACCGCGACGATGAGCGTCGGAACCCGGCGGGAGCGACCGCGCGTGACCGCGACTGAGCGGCGGCCGTCCGGCGTGAGGTGCCGGCGTGGTGATCTGCTCATGGGTGAGGCCCCTCCTCAGGGCCTGATGAACAAGAGGTGATGACGCATTTCGCGGTCCTGGCGCCGGTCGGCGGGGGGAAAAAACGCCGGCGAGGATCGGCGAGCCGGGACCGCCGGCGGGCGATGTCCGCGCCCGGCCGACGGTCCGTTGCCCCATGCTCCGGATCGCCTAGTAGCCGTAGGCGGCGAGGGTCGACTGGATGGTGGTGTTGAAGTCCCACTTGTTGTTGAACAGGTCGCCCCAGGCGGCGGCCGCGCCGGTGTTGCCGCCCTTCAGGGCGACGCCGTACTGCTCGATGTCTCCATAGCCGGAGTACGCGCTCGGATCGACGTCGGTCCACGTGTTGGGATCATTGCCCGTGGTGCCGTTCAGCGAACTCGACGTCCAGCTCACGTGCATGATGTTCGACTTCGCGACCAGACCCAGCTGGGTGTTCCCGCCGGCGTTCGCCGTCACCGCGCCCCGCACCTGGCTGATCCCTGACTCCAGGCGCACCTTGCACGCCGTACCCGCGCTGTCGCACGCGCTGCCGGTGAACACGTTCTGACCCGCCCCGCTGGCGACCCACGAGAACCCGTTCTGGGTCAGCGCCTGCTTGGACGCCGCACCGAACGGCGCGGAAGCCGGGTCGGCGACCGCGATCCGGTGCCCACTCGTCGCGAGCCAGCTCACCACGCCCGCTATCGTCGTGGGCGCGCCGCCGGAGATCGGCGAAGCGTCGCACCGGGGCGACTGCGCCTTGCCGTTACCGCTGCCGTTGGCGTCCGCGCCGAACGCCAGGGGCGGAGTCCCGGCGTTGGACGGGTCGTCACCGTGAGTCGAGCCCGCCCAGCTGCCGCTGCAGCTGTAGATCGCCAGGTGCCCGATCGCCACAGCGTGCTTGCTGTTGCTGTCGCCGTTGCACTCGACGCTCCCGCTCGCCGTGCACGTCCCACCGTCCGAGGTCGGGATGACCGCGTCCACGTTGGTTTCGTCCGCCGACAGGAACGCGTCGATGTGCAACGGCCCGTTGACGCAGTTGTTCGACGAAGACGGATCGCACGTGGTGTAGGGGCCGGCGCTCTTCAGCTGCTGACGCAGGCTGCCGGACGTGATCCCCCGCATCGTCGACGTATCGATCGCCGGCTTGTTCCAGAACCCGCCGACCTGCGATGCGGCATTCGCCGTGAACGCCGTGAACGACTCGAGCGACGCGATCGTGCCTTTCATGTCCTTCGTCGCTGGATACATGTTGTTCGCGATGCCGACCTGCGAATTCGTCGTGGCGAACGCTCCCGGTGCCATGGCGGTGATCAGCGCCGTCGCGAGGGCGCCCACCGCGAACGCGTTCCGTATCCGGTGCATCGCGGTGCGGCCGGAGTTCGAAGCGCTCCGGGCGCGTCTGGACCTTCGTTGCATCTGCTACTCCTCGTCGATCCGGTTGGCGGCGGCTGCCGCACGGGCACCTCGCTGGTGGGAGCAGGCAGATACCGAGAACTCCTGGGCATCTGCGTGGTTTCCCGGCACGACGGTGCCTCACACGCCTAGATGGTGCTCACCAGGCAACGCAGTAGTCAATGATTGACAACCATGCTCGGTGTGGATGTAATGCACGCATCCAGCCCGCAGCGAAAGGGGCTGGCGGCACGATGGGCAGAGGCATGTGATGGCACTGTTGAGCAGACTGGCGCGCTCGCGCGCGACCAGGTGGGGTGGGCTGGTTGTCGCGGTGGCCGCGGTGGCGCTGGTCGTTGTGGCGCTTGTGCGCGGTGGACCGGACGCGGCCACCTCGGCCCGGAAGTCCGATCCCCAGTGGTGCACGCCGGGCACCCAGCGCACCGCGCTCTGCCCCCACAGCAAGGTGTTCGACGCGAAGGAATACGCCGTCCACGGCAACGCCTTCGAGTGCGGCAATTTCGCCAGTCAGGCGGATGCCCAGGCGGTGCTGCGGGCCAACCCCGGCGATCCGAATCACCTCGACGACGGAGGTGGCGTCGCGTGCCGTGGACTGCCGGGACCGCGCGACACCAAACCGGTCACCGGCATCGCACAGCACGTCAGGTGCGGTCCTGGCGACACGCGCAGCGCGCTCTGCCCGCAGCCGAAGCGGGCCTTCGACGCTCGCTACTTCCTGCGCTACGGCAATGACGCCTACGACTGCCCGGACTTCGCCAGCCAGGCGGACGCGCAGGCCGTCCTGCGCTTCGCGCCGGCCGACCCGAATCACCTTGACGACGATGGGAACGGCATCGCGTGCCCGGATCTGCCGGGACCCAAGGACGTCAAGCCCGTACGACGGGGAACATCGTGACGCGGCAAGGGCTCGCGCGTGCGTTCGGGCTGGACGTGACCCATCGATCGAAGGAAGCCCCGACTGCCATGACATCGGACCATCGCCTGTTCTCCTTGCGGGCCAGACGCCAGGACGGCTTCACGCTCATCGAGTTGCTCGTGGTCATCGTGATCCTCGGCGTCCTCGCCGCCATCGTGGTGTTCTCCGTCCGGGGCATCGGCGACAAGGGCCGCAAGAACGCGATCGCCGCGGACGCGGCTACGCTGCGAACGGCGGAAGAGTCCTATTGCGCGCGGCACGGACACTACGGGACAGCCGATGATCTGAAAGCCGACGGGCTGCTGTCCGGTGAACCGGTCTACAACGTGGTGGAGGTCGGCGAGGAGAACAAGTGCGGTCGGGGCGAGAAGTCGTCGTTCACGCTGCATGACACCTCCACACCGACGGAGCGCGCAGCGGACGCGATCCCGACGGGCACGAGTCCGAGCGACCTCGCGGTCGACGAGAAGGCCAACCGCGTGTACGTCGTGGCCAGCGTCAGCAACGACGTGACCGTGATCGACGGCAGGACCGACACCCCGATCGGTGATCCGATCGACGTTTCCAGCGCTGTGTCGAGCCCGACCCGCATCGCGGTCGATCCCGGAACCGGGCGGGTCTATGTCGGGGGTACCGGCGGCGTCGCGGTCATCGACACGGCCCACGGCAATCAAGTGACCCACGTCAACGGCTATTCGACGACCGTCGCCGGCCTGGCGGTCTCCCCCGAGAACGGCGACGTCTACGTCGGCGGCGGCAGCGCAGGCAGCTCGGCGGTCGCCTACATCGCGGCCGGCAGCACGTCGGCGACGCCGATCCCGCTGCCCGCTCCGGGAGTCGTGGGCGCAGACACCGGCATGGACTTCTCCTTCGACTCCGTGCACCACGCGGTGTACCTCGCAAAGGCGGGTGCCGGCGGCACGAGCCCCGCCGGAAGCATCGGTCTCTTCGCCATCTCGTCGCAGACCCACGACGCCAGGGTCGTAGCGGACTTCCCGACGAAGTCAACAAGCTGCACCGCCAGCGCCGGGGGCGTCCTTCTGGTGAACTCTGTTCGTGGCAGCATCGCCGTCGATCCGGGCCGCAACCTCGTCTACCTCCTTGCCAGGAGGTGCGTTCCGAACTCGACGGGTTCTTCGGGCTCGTGGAAAGCCGTCGCGACGACGATCGTCATCAACCCCAGCGACGGCAGTTCGACAGAGATCAACGACCTGCCGGGAACCCCCTACGGGGCCTTCGCCGCGGTCTACAACTCGGCGGCAGGGGCGGTTTACGTCTACTTGATCGGTGGAGCGAGCTGTGACGGCAGGGGGGGCCGCATCGACCGGATCGTCGGGACGACGGTCACGGGGCAGGTGTCAGTCTGCACACCGTCGGATCCCATCGGGAACCCCGCGCACAAGATCACCATGCTGAAGAACTTCAACAGGATCTTCGTCGCACAATCGGCTCTCGGTGCGCCGGGCGGCGTCGGGATCGTCGACGGCGGCACGCTGCTGACGCAAGCCCCGCTCGGCACGTCCCGCCAGTTCAGCGCATTGGCCACGAACAACACCACGGGGAAGGTGTACGCGGTCGATCCGGGTAACGGGACGGTCGCGGTGTTCCGGACAGGATCGGCCTAGGACCATGCCAGACCAGCCACGCACCCTCCACAAGCGCCCGGATCACCGACTGCGACCAGGTCGTCGTGTCTCCCTCGCGGCGGTCGGTGTGATCGCCGCGATCACACTGACCGCGTGCGGCGGCGACCATGGGTCTTCGAAGCACACGTTCGACGTCGCTCCGTATGTGCGCAAGGGGCATGTGGTCGACTGCGACGCGTTCACGTCCCAGGCCGACGCACAAGCGGTGCTGCGCGCGGACGCACTCGACCCGAACGGACTCGACCGGGACGGCGACGGCATCGCGTGCCCGCACCTCCCCGGGCCGAGGGACAAGAAGCCGGTCCACCGCGACTTCCTGACCGACAAGGACGGTGCGCCGATCAACGAGCCGATCAAGCCGTCGCCGTAGCACCCGTGGTGGTCCGATGTGCCCGGAGGGGGTGATTTTGGTGCAGGGTAAGCAATTGTTGGTCTGGGCCAATCTATTGACGCACTGGATCATGCGCTCTTAGTGTTGCCCCGGTCGCACAAACAACGCATGGGGGAGTGCACATGATGATGCGTCGCAGAATTGCCGTTGCGGGTGCCGGGGTAATGCTGGCGCTCGGCGGGGCGGTCGTGACGGCTCCGTCGGCCAGTGCCACGCCGCAGGTTTCCTGCGTCGTCGACGTTCAGGGAACCAGGGTCGTGGTGACCTGCCGCGGGCTGCAGGCGAACGTCGGATACCGCGCCAAGGCGACGTGCCTGAAGGGCAACAACACCGGGGTCTTCGTGAAGTACGGTCCCTGGAAGGGCACGGGCATGCCCGACACCTCGGAGGTCGACTGCGGCTCCAAGGTGATCTCGGGTGACTTCCAGGTCGCGAGCTGACGGGGGCTGTCCGACATGCTGCGAAAGGCACATGCGATAGGCGTCGGCGTGGCGGTGCTGGCGGGGGCCCTGCTGCCGATGGTGACCGCCGGCTCGGCCGCGGCGGTCTCCTGCTCGCCGCAGAAGGTGGACTCGTACACCGCGAGGACCTCGTGCGCCGATCTCGGGACCGTCCGGCGCTACCGGGTGCTCGTGCACTGCATCAACAATGCGGGAACGACCCGGGAGATAACCGGCCCGTGGCGCACTTCGGGGTGGTCCACCGTGACGTGTTCCGCGAATCAGACGTCGGCCATCACCGGTTATGTCGAAACGGAACTCGGTAAATGAGTAACTGAGATCCTGTTCCGGAATTCATGGCCCTGAATTCCTGATGCACGTGAATGTCAATTCCCTGCCGGTAATGTCCGGTGGTTGCGGTATTCGCTTCGCGGGGACGGCCCGCCGGTCCTACCGGTGGGCCGTTTCCTCGTGGCGGCGCGTCCGGGCGGCGCGAATTCAACTCGGGTTCAGGCCTGGGGCCGGCCGGGCCGCGAGGGGCGCGTGCCGGACGGGAACCAGAGCACGACCAGGCCGCCGACCACGACCACCAGCACGGCCAGCACGCGCAGGGCCGTGTCGACGGAGGCGGTGAAGTCGGTGACGACGGCCTGGCGCAGGGCCGGGGTGGCCTCGCCCAGGGCGGTCAGGCGCTGTTCGGCGGCCGGGACGGTGGTCGGGGCGCCCGGGCCGCGCAAGGGCGTGGGCAGGGCGGCGGTGAACACGCCGGTCACCACGCTGCCGGAGATCGCCACACCCAGGGCGCTGCCCAGTTCGCGGGCCAGGCTCTGCAGGCCCGAGCCCACCCCGGCCCGGTGCGCGGGCAGCGCGGACATCATGCCGTGCGACAGCAGCGGCGTCGACACCCCGCAGCCCGCCGCCGTCAGGGTGGCCCCGAGCGCGTACCACGTGTAAGGCGTGATGGGAGTGACGAAGGAGACCGTGGCCAGTCCGGCGGCCAGTACGCCCAGCCCGCACGCGAGGGTGCCCCGCGGCCCCAGCAGCCGTTCCAGGCCGGCCGCGCAGCGCGGCGCCACCAGCAGGGCCGCCGCCATCGGCAGCAGCCGCACCCCCGCCCCCAGCGGCGAGTACCCCTTGACGTACTGCAGGTACTGCCCGTTGACGTAGAACAGCCCGAACATCCCCACGAACACCAGCGCCAGGCCCACCGCGCCCGCCCGCACCATCGGCACGGTGAACAGCCGCGGGTCCAGCACCGGGTGCTCGCGGCGCAGTTCCCCCACCGTCCAGCAGGCCAGCAGCAGCGCCGCCGCACCGAACCCGCCCAGCACCCGCGCACCGGTCCAGCCCGCCTGCGGGCCGGAGACCACGCTCGACAGCAGCGCCAGGAAACCGGCCGTGAGCAGGGCGGCGGACACCGCGGACACCGGGCGCTCGTAGCGCGGCGGGGCCGGGGCGAGCAGCAGCACCAGGACCAGGGCCAGCAGCGAGAGCGGCACCACGCACCAGAACAGCGTCCGCCACGAGCCCGTCTGGAGAGCCGCGCCGCCGCCCACGTTGCCCAGCACGGCGGCCATGCCCGTCATCGACGCCCACACCGCCACCAGGCGCGGCCTGCGGCCGGGCGGCGCGCCACCGACCATGAGCGCCAGCGTCGTCGGCAGCACCGCCGCCGCGCCGACGCCGCTCAGCACACGGCCGGCGATCACCACGCCGATCACCGGTGCCGCGCCGCACAGCGCGCACCCGGCGGTGAACAGGCCCATCCCGGCGGCCAGGACCCGCCTGCGGCCGAGCCGGTCGGCCAGCGCGCCACCGGGCACGAGCAGACACGCGAAGACCACGACATAGCCGTCGACCACCCACAGCACCGACTCGGCCGAGGGGCGCAGCGCGCTGCGCGAGAGGGAGGGGATGGCCAGGTTGACCGCGGAGACCATGCCGATGACGAGGGTGACGCACCAACACATCACCGCGACCGTGAGGGGGCCGGGGGCGCCTTGGCTTTGGGGGTGGGGGAGCGATCCCGTGCCGGTGCCGGTGCCGGTGGCAGCGCGGGGCGGCTTGGTGGGCCGGGGGCCGCTCATCGGTCGTCCCCCGGTCGCGTGCCGTGCGCGTCCTCCGGGTCCGGCGGACGCGCCGGGCCGCGTACCAACTCGGCGTGGAACGCGAGCCGGTCGCCGCGTACGCGCAGGTACTCCAGGTCCACCGGACGCCCGTCCGGCAGCCGGGTCAGCCGCTCGATGGCGAACAGGGCCGAGCCGGCCGGGACTTCCAGCAGGCCGCAGGTGTGCGCGTCGCCGCTCACCGCGTGCACGGTGACGCTCGCCGAGCCCAGCCGGCCGCCGGTGGACTCCTCGATGAGCCCGAACAGGTCCCGGCCCGCCAGGTCCGCGCCCAGCAGCGGCTCACCGATGTCCGCGACGAGATACGTCAGGTCGAGCGAGAGCGGCACGCCGTCCAGCAGCCGTACCCGCTCGATGTACACCACCTGCCCGCCCTCCGGCACACCGAGCCTGCGCGCCACCTCGCCCGGCGGCCGGACCGGACCTGCCGCCCGTACCCGGTTGGTGACCGGGCCGTGCGGCTCCAGGGTCTCCGCGAGGCCGGTCAGCCGCTGCAACGTGTGTTCCAGCGGACGCCGCACGATCACCGTGCCCACACCCTGGCGGCGCTCCACGACCCCCTCGTCGCGCAGCAGGCCCAGTGCCTCGCGGACAGTGTTGCGGGAGACGGCGAAGTCGGTGATCAGCAGCCGCTCGTCCGGGAGCGTGCCCGAGGGGAACGCGCCGGAGGCGATCTGCCGGCGCAGCACCTCCGCCACCTGGCGGGCCTGGTCCGCCCGCCTGCGGCGGTCCGGGCGGTGGTCGCCGGACCGGGCCGGTGAGGCCGCCATGACAGCACCTCCGTCCCTCCATGCTCCGACCGGTGGACACGGCGGCCGCCGCATCCGTGGAGGGGCGCCAACGTACGGACGGAATGTTTCACGCAGGTTACGCCACCTGGGATGACCTGCGCCGACGTCGATGACGTGGGACGCAGGGCGGACGGGCGGTCCGTTGCGCCACCCACCGGTGATCCGGCGGCGATTCCGTTCGTCGAAAGGCTTGTTCCGCTTCTCGGAGATCTCCTAGGGTCGGCGCTCCCCGCCCGGCCGCTCCCTCCGGCCGGGCCCTCCCGTGCGAACGTGAAGGAGCATGCGGTGGCGCGTACGGCATGGCAGGACCCGGACCCGGACCCGGAACCCGGCTCTGACCCCGGCTCCGGACCCGACCGGAACTCCGACCGGAACCCCGAGTGCCCGCCCGGTTCCGCGAGCAGCGGCACTCCGCCCCAGGCAGGCCGCGGCCAGACAGACCCCGGCCAGACAGAGCCCGGCGCCCGGCCCACGAAGGACGACGGCGGTAGCGCCCCGGCTCCCCACCACGTAGCCCGCCGCGGATTCGTCGTCGGCGCCGGGCTGCTCGGCGTGGGCGGCCTGCTCGACGCCGCCACCGCCCCGGCCTCCGCCGCACCCGCCCCGCCGGTCGTCCCGCCCACCGCCGCCCCCGCCACCACCGCGCCCGCCGCATCCCACGACCCCTTCGGCCCCGACGACTTCCGTGACCGCAGGCTGCTGCTCGTACCGGACGTGGTCCTGCTGCCCGAAGGACCCGTGCGGGACCGGGCGGTGCTCGTCCAGAACGGTGTCTTCCGGGCCGTGGGTCCGGCCGCCGCGCTCACCGCCGCTCATCGCGACGCCCACCGGGTGCGGCTGACGGGACACCTGCTGATGCCGGGCTTCGTCGACGCCCACCATCACCTGACGCAGAGCTTCGGCAAGGCGCAGGCGTTCGGGCAGCCCTCGGAGATCTTCAAGGCTGTCTGGGAGCCGCTGGAACACGCCCTCGACGAGGAGACCGCCCATCTGTCGGCCAAGCTCGCCGCGCTGGAGGCGCTGCGCGGCGGCTTCACCACCGTCGCCGACGCGGGCACCCGCGCGCCCGTCGACGTCGGCGTGCTCGCGAAGGCCACCGAGGAGGCCGGGCTGCGCTGTGTGCTGTCGAAGGTCGTCTCCGACGGCAAGGGCGGAAAGGAGCACCTGGAACGCTTCCACGGCTCCCGGCTGGTCCACCCCTCGCTGGCCGTCCCGCTGCCCGAGAACGCCACCGACGCCGTGCTCAAGCACACCGCCGACCTGTGCGCGGAGGCCGGCGCGGTCTTCCAGATCCACGTCAACGAGCACCTGGCCGCCGTGGAACGCTCCCTGCAGAGCGTCGGCCGCCGGCCCGTGGCCCATCTGCACCACATCGGCGCCCTCGGCCCGCACACGCTCGGCGCGCACGCCACTCTGCTCACCCCGGACGAGATGCGCATGCTCGCCGACACCGGAGCCGCCGTCAGCTACAACCCGGTGGCCAGTGCCTGGAAGGGCAACGCGGTCGCGCACGCCCTGATGTTCGCGGCCCTGGGCATCCGCTTCGGCACCGGCACCGACGGCACCCGCGGTGACGGCTTCCGCCTCGTCGACGCCGCCGAGAGCGCCCAGCGGCTGGCCTACGGACTGCCGTCCGGGGACTCCTCCTGCGGCGCGGGGCGGCTCTGGCTCACCCACGCCACCGCGCTCAGCGCCGACGCGCTCGGCCTCGGCCGGGTCACCGGCGAGATCGCCGTGGGCAAGGCCGCCGACTTCCTCGTGGTGGACCTCGCGGTCCCCGAACTCACCCCCTCCTACGACCTGTCGTGGGAGCTGGTCCGGCTGGCCGGCCGCGACCAGATCACCGCCGTCGTCGTGGACGGCCGCCTGCGGCTGTGGCAGGGCCGGCCGACCGACTGGGACGCCGCCGCCCTGATCCGGCAGGCCGCCGAGGCGGGACCGCGGGTCGTCCGGCGCGCCGGCATCCACCGGGTCGACCCCGACCCGGACGGCCCCCGCGCCGCCGCACGCCGCTCCCCGTCCTGAACCCGACGCGAACCCGTCCGTGAACCCGTCCGTGAACCCTGCCCTGGACCCGCCCCGAGCCGCCCCTTCAGAGGTGGCGGCGGCGGGCCGCGGACTCCTCGTCGTAGCGGGCGCGGGCCGTGACGGCGGCCTCGCGGCCGGCCACCTCGGCCACGGGCACGTCCCACCACGCCTGGGCCGGGGGCGCCGTCGCCGCCGGGTCCGTCTCGACGTACACGCAGGTCGGCCGGTCGGCGGCGCGGGCCGTGCGCAGGGCCGCGCGCAGTTCACCGACGGTCCCGGCCCGCAGTACGTCCATGCCGAGGCTGCCCGCGTTGGCGGCGAGGTCCACGGGCAGCGGGGCGCCGGTGAGGGACCCGTCGGCGGCGCGCCGGCGGTAGGCGGTGCCGAGGCGTTCGGCGCCCACCGCCTCCGACAGGCCGCCGATGGAGGCGTACCCGTGGTTCTGGACCAGGACGAGGGTGATCGGCAGGTCCTCCTGGACGGCCGTGACGATCTCCGTCGGCATCATCAGATAGGTGCCGTCACCGACCAGCGCCCACACCGGTGTGCCGGGCGCGGCCTGCTGGACACCGATGGCGGCCGGGATCTCGTACCCCATGCAGGAGTAGCCGTACTCCACGTGGTACTGGCGCGGCGAGCGGGCCCGCCACAGTTTGTGCAGGTCGCCCGGGAGCGAACCGGCCGCGTTGATCACCACGTCCTCGTCGCCGACCACCTCGTCCAGCGCGCCCAGCACCTGTGTCTGGGTGGGTACGGCGCTGTCGTCGGGGGCCCGCAGCGCGGCCTCGGCCACCCGGTCCCAACGCTCCTTCCCGGCCCGGTACTCGGCCGCGTACCCCGGGTCGACGCGGTGTCCGGCCAGCGCCTCGGCCAGGGCCGTGAGGCCGGTGCGCGCGTCGCAGACCAAGGGCGTGGCCGCCAGCTTGTGGGCGTCGAAGGAGGAGATGTCGAGGTTGACGAAACGGACGTCCGGGTGCTGGAAGAGGGTGCCGGAGGCGGTGGTGAAGTCGGTATAGCGGGTGCCGACGCCGATCACCAGGTCCGCGGTGCGGGCGAGGTCGTCGGCGGCCGCCGTGCCGGTGTGCCCGACGCCGCCCATGTCGGCCGGGTGGTCGTGGCGCAGCGAGCCCTTGCCCGCCTGGGTGGAGGCGACCGGGATGCCGGTGGCGTCGGCCAGCGCCTTGAGCGCGTCCTCGGCCGCGCTGTGGTGCACCCCGCCGCCGGCGACGATCAGGGGCCGGGCGGCGGACCTGATCCGCCGTACCGCGTCCGCGAGTTCGGCCGGGTCGGGGGCGGGCCGCCGTACCCGCCACACCCGTTCGGTGAAGAACTCCGCCGGCCAGTCGAAGGCCTCCGCCTGCACGTCCTGCGGCAGCGCGAGCGTCACCGCGCCGGTCTCGGCCGGGTCGGTCAGTACGCGCATCGCGTGCAGCGCGGCGGGGATCAGCGCCTCGGGGCGGGCGACGCGGGCGAAGTAGCGGGAGACCGGGCGGAGGGTGTCGTTGACCGACACGTCCGCCTGCGCCGGGTGCTCCAGCTGCTGGAGGAGCGGATCGGCGGCGTGCGTGGCGAAGCAGTCGCCGGGGAGCAGGAGCACCGGCAGGCGGTTGACCGTGGCGAGCGCCGCGCCGGTGACGAGGTTGGTGGCGCCGGGGCCGATGGACGTCGTCACCGCCTGCGTGGACAGCCGGCCGCGCTGACGGGCGTAGCCGACCGCCGCGTGCACCATCGCCTGCTCGTTGCGGCCCTGGTGGTACGGCATCACGTCCGCGTACTCGACCAGGGCCTGGCCGACGCCCGCCACATTGCCGTGGCCGAAGACGCCCCAGGTGCCGGCGATGAGCCGGTGCCGTGCGCCGTCCCGCTCGGTGTACTGGACGGACAGGAAACGCACGAGGGCCTGGGCGACGGTCAGGCGGTGGGTGGCGGTGCTCATCGGGGCGGCTCCGGCGCGGTGTAGAGGGGGAGGCGGGGGTCCACGGGCTGTGCGGGCCAGGTGCCGCGGACCCAGGCGTGGTCGGGGTGGTCGCGGATCAGCCAGGCGCGTTCGGGGTCCGGACCCGCCATGACGTTGAGGTAGTACATAGCGTGGCCGGGCACGGCCGTCGACGGGCCGTGCCAGCCGTCCGGGATCAGCACCACGTCACCGTCGCGCACCTCCGCCAGCACGTCCGTGTCCCGGCCGGGCCCGGACGGGGAGACCCGCTGGTACCCGAGGCCCGGGACGCCCTCGTGGGCGGCGAACTCGAAGTAGTAGATCTCCTCCAGGACCGACTCCTCGCCCGGCCGGTGCTCGTCGTGCTTGTGCGGCGGGAAGGAGGACCAGTTGCCGCCGGGCGTGAGCACCTCCACGGCGATCAGCCGGTCGCAGTCGAAGACCCCCGCCGCGGCGAAGTTGTTCACCTGGCGCGAGCAGCTTCCGGTGCCGCGCAGCTCCACCGGGACGGCGTGGGCGGGGACGTACCGGGCGGGCAGGCGGCGGGTGCAGCGGGCGCCGGTGAGCGCGAACCGTCCGCCGCCGGCCGAGGACACGGTCGCACGGGCGTCCCGGGGCAGGTACGCGAAGTCGCTCACCCCGCTGAACACGCTTTCCCGGCCGGTGAGTTCGAACGTGTCGCGGCCGGAGTCGTCGGCGCAGGCGACCGTGCAGCCGCCGCCGAGCGGCAGCACGATCCACTCGCTGTCCCCGGTGCCGAAGGTGTGCGAGCCGCCCGGCGGCAGCTCCAGGACGCGCAGGCCGCAGTGGCCCCAGCCGGCGGACTCGGGGGTGACGGACACGGCGTAGGGGCCGGCGGCGGCCCGGCCCGCGGGGAGGTGGTACGGACTGGTCATCGGGTGCTGTCTCCTTGCCATGGCGGGTGCGCGGGGCGGTGAGTGCGCCACCGCTGCCGCTACCGCCACCATGCCCGTCCCGCCCGCGTCCACCCCACTGCGGCCCGCCGTGCCCGGGTACCTTCGAGCACGAGCTGTCCGTACCGGCCTCTTCCGAAGGGAACCACCGACATGGCCCCCGCCTCCGTCACCGACCCCGTTCCCGTTCCCGCCCTCGACCGCATCCGCGTCGGCTCGGCCCCCGACTCGTGGGGCGTCTGGTTCGCCGACGATCCGGGCCAGGTCCCCTGGGACCGCTTCCTGGACGAGGTGGCCGAGGCCGGCTACCCCTGGATCGAACTGGGCCCCTACGGCTATCTGCCGACCGACCCGGCCCGGCTCACCGACGAGCTGGCCCGGCGCGGCCTGAACGTCTCGGCGGGCACGGTCTTCACCGCCCTGCACCGCGGCCCCTCGGTGTGGGAGGCCACCTGGGAGCACGTCGGCCGAGTCGCCGCCCTCACCCGGGCGACGGGCGCCCGGCATCTCGTCGTCATCCCTTCCTTCTGGCGGGACGACCGGACCGCCGAGATCCTGGAACCGCCGGAGCTGACCACCGGGCAGTGGGCGCACCTGACCCAGGGCATGGAACGGCTCGGCCGCCGGGTCAAGGAGACGTACGGCCTCGACATCGTCGTCCACCCGCACGCCGACACCCACATCGACACCCGTACGCACGTCGAACGCTTCCTGGACGCCACCGACGCCGATCTGGTCGGCCTGTGCCTGGACACGGGGCACTACGCCTACTGCGGCGGCGACAGCGTCCGGCTGATCGAGACCTACGGCGAGCGCATCGGCTATCTGCACCTCAAGCAGGTGGACCCGGAGATCCTCGCCGAGGTGGTGGCGGGCGGGGTGCCGTTCGGTCCCGCGGTGCGGCGCGGCGTGATGTGCGAACCTCCGTCCGGGGTGCCCGCACTGGAACCCGTGCTGGTGGCCGCGCAGAAGCTCGGTGTCGACCTGTTCGCGATCGTCGAACAGGACATGTACCCGTGCGCCCCGGACAAGCCGCTGCCCATCGCCGTACGCACCCGCAGCTTCCTGCGGTCCTGCGGCGCCTGACGCCGGCCGCGTCCCGCCGCGCTACAGTCGGCCTGGTACGGCGAGCCGAGAGCCCGAGCGTCCTGTCCCGCGCCGGTCGTCCGGCGGCGCGGTGCCGGACACGCCCTTGCACGGGGAAGACGGGGAGCCTCATGAGCACACCGCGTGACCTGATGATCGTCGCCCTGGACATGATCCCGGTACGGCCCCTGGAACGCGGCGACCTGTCGCTGGCGCTGGCCGGGGCGGAGGCGTACGACCTGCTGCGGGGCGGGGTGATCGGCCTGGACGCCACCGAGCGCATCCGGCCCGCGGCCCGGTCCGGGTCCGCCGCCCGCCCGGAGCCTGTCAACCGGCCGGACCCCAGGGACCCGGATCCCAAGGACCCGGACCCCAGGGACCCGGATCCCAAGGACCCGGACCCCAGGGCCCCGGATGCCGGGGAACCGGACCCCCTGCTGGAGGAGGCCGCCGCCTCGCTGCTGCGCGAGGCGCCCTACGAGTCCCTGGAGGACTGGCTCTGGCGGCGCGGGCGCGGCCTGGCGTCCACCTACCTGACCGCGCTGGCACAGGAGGGGCAGGTCTCGTGGCAGCGCGACCGGCAGCGCAACCGCTGGCTGCCGTTCCGCGGCGGACGCACCGTGCTCGGCGACACCGAGGCACGGCGGCGGGCGGCCTACCGCTGGGCGGCCGACGAACCGGTGCTGCTCGCGCTGGCCGCGGCCGTCGGCATCCGCGACGAGATCACCCCGGCCGAGCCCGCCGCCACCGACGACGCGGTCCTCACCGTGCTCGCCGCCGTGCACGACGCGGTGATGGAGCTGGAGGCCGTACGGCAGCGGCGCGCCATCGAGGAAGCGGCCTTCGCGAACGTCTGGCGAGGGGCGTGACCCGGTCACGCGGCGGCGTCCGGGCAGGCGTTCGGCAGGCTGCGCGGTCCCGGCGGGCGGCGCGGCGGGAGCGCTCCTATGCTGAGGGCGTCGGGGCGTGGCAGCCGGTGGGCGCCGGGCCGGGGGAGCCGGCGGTACCGGACGCCACCGCGTCGACCCTCCCCGTCCGCACGCGCCGGGAGCCGGCCCATGACACACGCGTGTACCCGCGGCCTGCGCAGAAGCGCCGTCGCGGCGACCGCCGCCGGGATGCTCGTCGCCCCGCTCACCGGAGCGAGCGCCCGCGCCGCGCCCCTCGCCGTCGCCGCCCCCCGCGCCCTCACCACCGCCGCACCACCGTCCCCGTCCCCCTCCTCGCCCCCACCGTCCTCCTCCGGCGTCCGCACCCTGACCCCCGCCGTCACCGCGCGGCTCGACCGGGCCGTCCGGAGCGTCCTGCGGGAGGCGAACGTGCCGGGCGTGATCGTGGGGCTGTGGACGCCCGGCCAGGGCCGGTACGTGAAGTCCTTCGGCGTGGCCGACCGGAGCACCGGCCGGAAGATGTCCGCCGACCTGTACACGCGCATCGGCAGCGAGACCAAGACGTTCACCGTGACGGCCCTGCTGCGCCTGGCCGACCGGCACCGACTGGGCCTGGACGACCCCGTCTCCAAGTACGTCGACGGCGTGCCGGGCGGGGACCGGATCACCCTGCGGGAGCTGGCCGGCATGCGCAGCGGGCTGTTCAACTACTCGGCGGACGACGGCTTCGTCAAGGCGCTCACCGCCGACCCCCGGCGTCCCTTCGCCCCGCGTGAACTGCTCGGGTACGCCTTCCGGCACCCCGCGCTGTTCCCGCCGGGCCGGAAGTTCGACTACAGCAACACCAACCTCATCCTGCTCGGACTGGTGATCGAGAAGGTCAGCGGCCGGTCCCTGGCGGACTACCTGCGCACCGAGGTACTGGACCCGGCGGGACTGCACCACACCCTCTTCCCGTCCGGGGCGCGGTTCCCGCAGCCGCACGCGCAGGGCTACACGAACCAGACCGCGAGCGGCGCGGTCGCGACGACGGCCGACTGGAACCCCTCCTGGGGCTGGGCGGCCGGCGCGATGATCTCGAACCTCGACGACCTGCGCGTATGGGCCCGCACCGTCGCCACCGGCGTCCTGCCCGACGGCCGCGACCTGATCAGCCCCGCCACGCAGAAGCAGCGGCTCACCACACCGTCGACCCCGGTCCCCGGCGTCGGCTACGGCCTCGGCGTCTTCGACGTGCACGGCTGGATCGGCCACAACGGCTCCCTGCCGGGCTACGAGTCCCTCACCCTCTACCTGCCCGCCGCCCGCGCCACCCTCGTCGTCCTGCTCAACACCGACATCAGCCACCGGGGCGCCGAGCCGAGCACGCTGTTCGGCCAGGCCGTCACCGAGGTGGTCACGCCGGGGCATGTCTTCGACCTCGGGACGCGGCCCGCCACGCGGTGAGCGCCGCAGGGGGAGCGGGCCAGAGGTCGATCGCGTATCAGAGGTCGATCGCCTGTCAGACGTTGATCGCGTACACCTTGCGCAGCGTCTCGTGGACCGTCCACGTCGTACGGTCGCCCTCGCGCAGGACGGCCATGTCCCCGGGGCCGACGCGCAGGGTGGGACCGCCCTCCACCTCGATGGTCGCCGAGCCGCTGACCACCACGAACAGCTCGTCCGCCTCCGTGTCGGTGACCACCCCGGGGGTGATCTGCCAGATCCCGCGGACCTGCCGGCCGTCCGCCGACTCCCAGACCACCTTCCCGGTCACCTCGGGCGTCCCGGAGACGATCTGCCCCGGGTCGAGCGGCTCGGGGACCAGCTCGGAGTCGGGGACGCCGGGAACGTGGAGAGCGAAACTGTGGGTCATGCCAGGACCCTAGCCGGGGCGCGGGACCGTACGGCGTGGACAGAGTGTGGGGGATCGCCCCGCACGGACGGACACTTCGTCGCGACGCGGAGGTGAGGCGGGGAGCGGCGAGCAGGAAAGCGACCGGGTGGCGGGGTGGTGAAGTGGCGGGGCCGGCCGGCTCGGGTGATCGTTGAGGGGACCGTCTCCCTACGCCCGGGAAGCGAGCAGCCCATGGCGGACCCCGCGACGGCCGCCCCCGGGCGGCACGCGCACGATGCCCGCTCCCAGTTGCTCTTCGGCGGGGTCTACGGCGCGGTGGTGGCCTGCGCGATGGTCGCGGCGCTCGCGCAGAAGGGGCACGACGCACCGGCGGACCGCCGCTACGACGCCGCCTGGCTCCTGGTGACCGCGTTCGCCTCGGCGCTGGCGCACGGCTACTCTCACTACATCGCCGAGCGCGGGCCGCACCGCCGCGGGCAGGCGCTGCGCGCGCTGGCGGCGGAGTGGCCCCTGGTCGTGGCCATGCTGCCCACCGTGCTGATCATGGCGGGGGCGGGCTGGGGCTGGTGGTCGGCGGACGGGGTGGAGTACCCGGCGTTCGTCTTCAACATCGCCCTGCTGTTCGTGCTCGGCCTGCTCTCGGCCCGGCAGGCGGAACGCAGATGGGCGATCGCGCTGGCCACGGGGCTGGTGGACGCCCTGTTCGGGCTGATCGTGGTGATCGCCAACGCGATCATCAAGTAGCCGGGGCGGCGTCGGGCGTTCCCTTGCCCTGCCCTGGCAGCCCCACCGGCCCCGCCGTCAGGGAGCCCGGTTCACATTCGCCTCCGTTTCCGCTTCCCCGTCCGTGCCCGTCTCCATGTCCGCGTCCAGGCCGGTGCACGCCACCTCCCCGTTCACCTCGGCGCACGCCTCCACGCCGCGCGGGGAGGCGGCGGCCAGCATCGGACTGGTGTCGGCCGTGGTGTCGGCGGCGGAGTAGGTGGCGGACAGGACGTCCTCGCCGGTCCGTACGGAGATCTCCCGGGCCACCGCGCCGCGTACCCGCACCCGTACCTGGGACCAGGCGGTCCGGCAGGACGGTGACCAGCGCAGCCGCACCGTGTACATCGCGTCCCGCACCGCGCTCTCGGTCCGCGCGTCCCCGGCGCAGGCCGAGGCACCGGGCAACTCGCCCTGGCAGGTACGGCCGTGGCACCGCGCGGAGGCCGTCGTCGCCCGGGTGACCGGTGAGGTGGCGCGCGAGGAGGTGGCGACGGCGGCCGTGACCACCGCGGCGGCCGCGGTCAGCAACGTGAGCGCGGACAGCAGCGGCAGCCGTCGCCGCCGCCGCTCACCGGGGGCATCGCTGAGCGCACCGTCGGGCGTGCTGGCGGCGGTCGGGGCGGGCGTGCCGGCGGCCGTCCCTGCTACGGGTGCACCGGCGGGCTCGCACGGCTCGGGGGCGACCGGCGGGCCGTCCTCCGCGGCCTTCCAGAGCGCCAGCGCCGGCGCGGGGTCGGCGTCCGCGAGCCGGGCCAGCGCCTCCACGGCGGAACGGGGCGGATGCTTGACCCCGCTCAGATAGCGGTGCCAGGCGGATTTGCTGTACGGAGTACGCGTGGCCAGCGCCGCCAGGCTCAGGCCGGTACGGTCCCTCAGCTCGCGCAGGGTCGCCGCCAGCGGCCCGGGGGACGGTGCCGCTTCTTGGGACTGGCGCATGATGCTGCTCCCGACTCCATTCCCGCTTTGGGTGTTTCACCCCGGATGCCGGGATGGTTTCCCGGCTCGGGGGCGTCGCCACACATCCGGCAGGTGTGAGGAATGCGAGGAATGCGCGAAGCAGGAGAAAGGGGTGGGGGCGAACCGGACCCGGCCGGGGACACGGCGGACCCGCCGCGGGAACGCGTGTTCCCGCGGCGGGCCGGGTCCGTCATCGCGTACGGACGGGAGGGAGCGGATGCCGGTGCCGCGTCAGCACCAGGGGAGGGCGCCGCGCACCCGCGCGTAGTGCGCCGAGACGTAGCCGCGTGCGCGCGTGAGCCGGTACCACTGGCGCGTGCCGTGCACCCGGGACCCCTGGGTGCGGCAGCTGAGTGCCACCAGCTGCCCCGCGCGCAGGGAGCCGGTCACCCGGTAGCCGGTGCCGGGGCCGGAACGGACGTTCAGGGAGGACCGGCTCGTGGTCACCCGGCCGAGGGTGTAGTACGAACGGTTGTACGTGGGGGAGAGGTTGACGGCGTCGGTGGGACGCAGGTGCGGTGCGACCGCCACCGCTGCGGTGCGCGAGGCGGGGGCGGCCGGGGCGGCGTCGGCGGCCGTGGGCACGAGCGCGAGCATCGCGACCGTGGCCAGCAGGCCGCCGGTGAGGGTCCGTCGGATCATGGAAACCTCCGGGCTGTCGTTCCTGTGACCACATGGCGTGATCACCTGTCGCCCAGCGTTTCCAGGCCGCCCGTCCCGGATGCCGTCCCCGCGTCCCGGGGACGCCGGGGACGTCCCCGGAGACCGCCACCGGGCTCGCCGGCCGAGCCCACCCGCCCCCGTACGGTAGTGTTCACCTGCGCGTTCCCGCGGACCACCGCCCGAACGCGACGGGACGTGGCGCAGCTTGGTAGCGCACTTGACTGGGGGTCAAGGGGTCGCAGGTTCAAATCCTGTCGTCCCGACTGGAGACAGTCGCAGCTCAGGGGCCGGTTTCGGAGCGATCCGAGACCGGCCCCCGATGGTTTCCGGGGACCGTGATCGGCCGGGCGGCCGGTGCGTCCCGGTAGGTGCGGGTGACGTTCCGCGTGCGGCAGCGGTCGGTTCGCACCGGCCGTCGTCCAGGACCCGTCCGGACCGTACGGCGGTCGCGGGCCGCGCAGTACGGCGTCGGGCCGGCTCCCGGAGAGGGTGCGGCGGTACAACTCGTCGTGGATCTGCGCGAGCGTCTCCGCGCCGACCGCCTTGTAGAGCCACCCGGTGCAGGCCCTCCGCCCCGTACCATCCCTCACTGTCCCTTCCCGCCGCAGGACCATGACCCGGCCGCACTCAGAGAGAAGGCACCCATGGACTCCGCCGCCCCGGAACGCCCGTTGACGGTCACCGAGCGCACCCGCCACCGCCGCCTGCGGGAACAGGGCAGCCTGGACCGCGACCAGCTCGACGCGATCCTCGGCGCGGGCTTCATCTGCCATCTCGGTGTCGCCGTCGAAGGAACGCTGATGGTGGTACCGACCGTCTACGGCTCCGACGGGAGCACCCTGTACTTCCACGGCTCGGTCGCCAGCCGCAGCCTGGTCGGGTCGCCCGACGCCGCGGTCTGCGTCACGGTCACCCACGTCGACGGACTCGTCCTGGCCCGCTCGGTGTTCGAGCACGGCGTCAACTACCGCAGCGCCATGGTCTACGGCACCCCCCGCCTGGTCACGGACCCCGAGGAGAAGCTCGCCGGGCTGCGCTGCCTGACCGAGCACGCCACCCCGGGCCAGTGGGACTACGCCCGCCGCCCGAGCCGCAAGGAACTCGCCGCGACCGCTCTGCTCGCGCTCTCCCTGGACGAGGCGTCCGTCAAGATCCGTACCGGCGCCCCGGACGACGGCGACAGCGCGGACGCCGGGCTCGGCCTGTGGGCCGGTGTCCTTCCGCTGCACGCCACATGGGGCGCCCTGGAGGCGGACCCGGTGCTGCCCGAGGGCATCGAGCCCCCCGCCCACCTGACGAAGCGGGTCGGCACCCCGGCGAACTGAACCACGTCAGCCCGCCCTGCCCGCACCTCGACCGGCCGCCTGCTCCGGCCGCCCAGTGATGTGAGAACCCGGCGTGCGTTCCGGCGTACGCCCCCTTGACTGTGGAACCGGTGGGCCGGACACTCCTAAAGGAATCCTAGTGAACAGGTAGGGAATAGGGATCATGAGGCGTCCTGAGTCGGTGACCGGCCGTGCGAGCCGTACGTCCCGGCCGGCGCCGCTGCTGATCCTGCTGACGTCCCGCCGTCACATCGACCTGCTGCGCGTCTGCAGCGCCATCAGCCCGCAGGACTGAGCCGGGCGCGCGGAGCGTTCCCGGGGCCTCCGCCGCGCGCCGGGAGCCCGCTCGGCGCCGCCCGTGCACCCGTCGGCCGCCCACCCGTAGGCCGCACGGCCCGTACTGCCGCCCACGCGTGGCACGCGGCACGGGCCGTGCGGTCCCGGCGGTCACCGTCCCCCGCCCCACCGCTCGCTCGTCACCGCCTCCGCAGCGCGTGCGTCCGCGCCTGCCCGTACCCGGGGAGATTCATGTCCGTCACACCGCAGACCGCCCGCGCGACCACCCGTCCCACCTCGGGCCCCGCCCCCGCCTTCCGGGGCCGGATCGGACGGGACGCGCGCAGTGGTCACTACGCCGTGCCCGGCCGCTACCGCCTCCACCTGTCCACCGCGTGTCCGCGGGGACTGGCCATCGCCGTCACCCACAGCCTGCTCGGGATCGGGGACACCTGTCCGGTGACCTCGCTGCCCGCCGTTCCGGAGGGCCCGGGGGAGGGTCACCCGGTGCTGCGGCCGCTGTACGAGGCGAGTGCCCATCGCTATCGCGGGCCGGCGCTCGGGCCGGTGCTCAGTGACGACTGGTCCGGGCGGATCGTCAGCACCCACGCCCCCGACATCATGCGCGACCTGGACCGGCACTTCGGCGACGGGCGCGCCGCGCTGTACCCGTGCGCGGCCGAGGCGGAGAGCGAGGAGGTCGAGCGGCTGTGCCTGTGGGGCGTCGAGGAGGCCGCCCAGCGGGCCGGGCAGGCGGACGGCGACCCGGCCCCGCGTGCCGAGGCGCTGGAGGTGCTGTTCGGCGCGCTGGACGCGCTGGAGCAGCGGCTCGCCGGTCGAAGGTATGTGACGGGTGATCAGCTGACCGGTGCCGACGTGACCTTGTGGGTCGGTCTCGTGCAGCTCGACACCGTGCACCGGCACCACCTCGACGCCCGCGCCGTGCACCGCGTCGCCGGTCACCCCGCCCTGTGGGCCCACGCCCGCCGCCTCGCCGCGCACCCCGCCTTCGGCGCCCACCTCGACCTCGACGGCATCGCCCGCCGTCACCACGCCCGGTGCCAGGGCCTGGAGGCCGCCGGCGCGGCCGTCCAGATCCTCGACTGGGCCGCCCACACCGAGGGCACCCGCGAGGGCCGCCGGCCCTGACCGCCCGAGCGGCCGTCCCGGCGGCCGTACCAGCTGGTGGACCGGCGTTGACTTTCGAACGGACAACTGACTTACTTACGGGCCAGAACGGTCACGGGCATCCTCGCACCGCGCACCCCGAAGCCCGCGCCCCCGGCCGGGCCGGACGGCACTTCCCCGGACGCGAGAGCCCCTACAGCGACAGGTGACGGACATGCACGCAGCTCCCCGGACGGCGGCCCGCCGCCCCCAGAGCTGCGTACCGCTCTCCGCGCAGCGCCTCGTCGCCGACCGCGCCGTCGACCTGCTCCGTGTCAGCAGCGCGCTGTGTACCGCGCCGGGCCGTGCCCGCCGCCGGGGCTGACGACTTCCCGCAGCCTCCGCTTCCGTGACGGACACCGCTGCCGCGGTGGTCCGTCGTCCGCCCGCCCCTGATCCCGTACGTGGCCGCGCGCCGCGCCCCGCACCGCGGCCCCGACCGCCGCCCGCAGCGGGCGCTACCGCGCGCGCCGGCGCGCGGTCCGGGGTGTCAGACTCCGCCGGAGCCCACCATGAGTGAACCCCCCGGTGCCGCCGTGTCCCTCGCCGGGACACCGCAGGCCGCCACCCCTGCCACCTCTGTCACCTCTGTCACGCCCGTCGCCGCCGAGCGCGTGCAGCCCCTGCGCCACCCGGGCCGCTGGATCGCCACCGCCGTCGTCCTCGTGCTGCTCGCCCAGTTCGTCCACGGCCTGGCGACCAACCCCTTCTACCAGTGGGGCCGTTTCGGCTACTGGTTCCTGCGGCCGACCATCCTCGACGGCCTCCTCGTCACCCTCGAAGTGACCGCGTTCAGCGCCGTGCTGGGCCTGGTCGGCGGCATCGTCCTCGCCCTGGCCCGGCTCTCCCGCAGCCCCGTCCTGCGCGGGGTGAGCTGGACGTACGTATGGGCGCTGCGGTCCGTGCCGCTGATCGTGGTGCTGATCTTCCTCTACAACTTCTCCGCCCTGTACCAGACGCTCAGCATCGGCGTCCCCTTCGGCCCGGCGTTCTTCCGCTTCGACGAGTCCCGGCTCGCCACCGACATGACCGTCGCCGTCGTCGGACTCAGCCTCAACGAGGCGGCCTACGCGGCCGAGGTCGTCCGCGGCGGCATCCTCTCCGTCGACCAGGGCCAGCACGAGGCCGCCGCCGCCCTCGGCCTGCCCCGGCTCCACCAGTTCCGGCGGATCATCCTGCCGCAGGCGCTGCGCTCCGTCATCCCGAACTACGTCAACCAGCTCATCGGCCTCGTCAAGGCCACCTCCCTGGTCTTCTACGTCTCGCTCCTCGACCTGTTCGGCTCCGCGCAGACCCTGGGCTCCACCTACCCCGGCGACATCGTGCCGCTGCTGCTGGTGGTCACCGTCTGGTACCTGATCCTGACCAGCGTCGTCTCCGTCCTCCAGTTCTACGTCGAGCGGTACTACGCCCGGGGCACCGCGCGCACGCTGCCGCCGACCCCGCTCCAGCGGCTGCGCGCCGGGCCGGCCGCCGTACGGGCCCGCTTCCGCGCGGAGACGGACACGGCCGGGAGCCGTCGCCCGACGGCCTCGGCCTGACCGCCTCACCCCCCGCCTCACCCCCCGCTTTCCTGCACGCCGTCCCTCCCGTCCCACACCCGACAAGGACAGCCATGCCCACCCTCCGCCACCGCCCGTCCCGCCGGCTCCACCGCTCCCTCGCTGCGGGCGCCGCCGCCCTCTCCCTCGCCGCCACCCTCGCCGGGTGCGGTGGTGACAGCGAGGCGGCCACCTCCGCCGGCGGCGACGCCTCCGGCAGGATCACCGTGGGGCGGCTGTCCAACGGCGCCGCCCGGCAGACCACCCTCGACGTGCCCGAGGTCAAGTCCCTCAACGCCGAACTGCCCGCCGCCGTACGCAAGAGAGGCACCCTCGTCGTGGGCGTCGGCGCGCTGCCCTCGGGCTTCCCGCCGCTGTCGTACGTGGGCAGCGACCAGAAGACCCTCACCGGCTCCGAGCCCGACCTCGCCCGGCTGGTCGCCGCGGTGCTCGGCCTCAAGCCCGAGGTGAAGAACTCCACCTGGGAGAACATGTTCGTCGGCATCGACAGCGGCAAGGTCGACGTGGCCTTCTCCAACGTCACCGACACCGAGGAACGCAAGAAGAAGTACGAGTTCGCCTCCTACCGGCAGGACAACCTCGCCTTCGAGGCGGCGGGGAAGAGCACCTGGAACTTCGGAGGCGACTACCGGAGCCTCGCGGGCAAGACCGTGGCCGTCGGCTCCGGCACCAACCAGGAGAAGCTGCTCCTGGAGTGGAAGGCCCGGCTCGCCAAGGAGGGCAAGCAGCTCACCGTCAAGTACTACCAGGACCTCAACAGCACCTACCTGGCCCTGTCGAGCGGCAAGATCGACGCCTACTTCGGCCCCAACCCGAACATCGCCTACCACGTCCGGCAGACGGCGAACACCCCCCGCGCCACCCGCAACGCGGGCACCTTCTCCGGTGCGGGGGAGTCCTTGCAGGGGCTGATCGCGGCGACGGCGAAGAAGGACAGCGGACTGGCCAAGCCGCTCACCGACGCCATCAACCACCTGATCGCGGACGGGCAGTACGCCAAGTGGCTGGCCGCCTGGAACCTCTCCAACGAGGCCGTCACCAAGGCGCGGACCAACCCGCCCGGTCTGCCCCTCGACAACTCCTGACCCAGAGACCGGATAGACGGACCCCACCCAAGGATCTCCAGGAAGGTGCCCCCCCCTCATGCCCTCCACCACCCCCTCCTCCCCGCTCCACCTCGCCGTCGCCCTCGACGGCACCGGCTGGCACCCCGCCTCCTGGCGCGAGCCGGTGGCGCGGCCCCGCGAGCTGTTCACCGCCCGCTACTGGGCCGATCTGGTCACCGAGGCCGAGCACGGGCTGCTCGACTTCGTGACCTTCGAGGACGGCCTCGGCCCGCAGTCCTCGCTCTTCGGTGCGCCGGACGACCGCACCGACCAGATCCGCGGCCGGCTGGACGCCGTACTGACCGCGTCCCGGGTCGCCCCGGTCACCCGCCACATAGGTCTGGTGCCGACCGTAGTGGCCACACACACGGAGCCGTTCCACATCTCCAAGGCCATCGCCACCCTCGACCATGTGAGCGGCGGCCGGGCCGGGCTGCGCGTGCAGATCACCCCGCGCCCGCACGAGGCCGGTCACTTCGGCCGCCGCACCTTCCCGCCGGTCACCCTGGAGAGCCTGCGCAGCCCGGCCGGGCAGGAGCGGATCTCCGACCTGTTCGACGAGGCCGCCGACCACGTCGAGGTCGTCCGGCGGCTGTGGGACAGCTGGGAGGACGACGCGGAGATCCGGGACGTGGCCACCGGCCGGTTCATCGACCGCGACAAGCTGCACTACATCGACTTCGAGGGCCGGTTCTTCAGCGTCAAGGGCCCCTCCATCACCCCGCGCCCGCCGCAGGGCCAGCCCGTCGTCAGCGCCCTCGCCCACCAGACGGTCCCGTACCGGCTCGTCGCCCGGCAGGCCGACATCGGCTACGTCACCCCGCGCGACGCCGCCGACGCCCGCGCGATCGTCACCGAGATCCGTACCGAACAGCGGGCGGCCGGCCGCGCCGACGAGCCGCTGCACATCTTCGGCGACCTCCTCGTCCTGCTCGACGACAGCGCCGAGCGGGCCACGGCCCGCAAGGACCGCCTCGACACGCTCGACGGAGCCGAGTACGCCGGCGACGCCCGGGTCTTCGCCGGGACGGCCGGGCAACTGGCCGATCTAATTCAGGAGTTGAGGGAGGCGGGGCTGACCGGGTTCCGGCTGCGGCCGGCCGTCCTCGGCCACGACCTGCCGCGCATCACCCGGGAACTGGTCCCCGAACTCCAGCGCCGCGACGCCTTCCGGCGCGCCTACGAGGCCACCACCCTGCGCGGACTCCTGGGCCTGGTCCGCCCCGCCAACCGATACGCCGCAGCCTGAGCCGGAGGGACCGCACACCATGAGCAAGCCGCAGAAGCAGATCCATCTGGCCGCCCACTTCCCGGGCGTCAACAACACCACCGTGTGGAGCGACCCGGCCGCCGGCAGCCACATCGACTTCGCGTCCTTCGCGCACTTCGCGCAGACCGCCGAACGCGCCAAGTTCGACTTCCTGTTCCTCGCCGAGGGGCTGCGCCTGCGCGAACAGGGCGGGAAGATCTACGACCTGGACGTCGTCGGCCGCCCCGACACCTTCACGGTCCTCGCCGCGCTGGCCGCCGTCACCGACCGCCTCGGCCTGACCGGCACCATCAACTCCACCTTCAACGAGCCCTACGAGGTGGCCCGCCAGTTCGCCAGCCTGGACCACCTCTCCGAGGGCCGCTCCGCGTGGAACGTCGTCACCTCCTGGGACGCCTTCACCGGCGAGAACTTCCGGCGCGGCGGCTTCCTGCCGCAGCACGAGCGCTACTCCCGCGCCAAGGAGTTCCTGGCCACCGCGCACGAACTCTTCGACTCCTGGCAGGGCGACGAGATCGTCGCCGACCAGGCCACCGGCACCTTCCTGCGGGACGCCAAGGCCGGCGCCTTCGTCCACCAGGGGCAGCACTTCGACATCCACGGCCGGTTCAACGTGCCCCGCTCCCCGCAGGGCCGCCCGGTGATCTTCCAGGCCGGCGACTCCGAGGAGGGCCGCGAGTTCGCCGCCGCCGGCGCCGACGCCATCTTCAGCCGGTACGCGACCCTGGCCGAGGGGCAGAACTTCTACCAGGACGTCAAGGGCCGCCTCGCCAAGTACGGCCGCCGCGAGGACCAGTTGCTCATCCTGCCCGCCGCCACCTTCGTGCTCGGCGACACCGAGGCCGAGGCCGAGGAACTCGCCCGCGAGGTGCGCCGCCGGCAGGTCAGCGGCGCCACCGCGATCAAGCACCTGGAGTTCGTCTGGAACCGGGACCTGTCCGCGTACGACCCCGAAGGGCCGCTGCCCGACATCGACCCGGACACGAGCGAGCACCATGTGGCGCGCGGCCGCGCCCAGGTCCGCATGTACCGCGACCCGCTGGCCACCGCCCGCGCATGGCGCGAGCTGGCCGCCGCGCACCACTGGTCCATCCGCGACCTGGTCATCCACACCGGCAACCGGCAGACCTTCGTCGGCACCCCCGCCACCGTCGCGCGGACCATCAACGACTTCGTGCAGGCCGACGCCTCCGACGGCTTCATCCTCGTCCCGCACATCACCCCCGGCGGCCTCGACCCGTTCGCCGACCAGGTCGTCCCCCTCCTCCAGGAACAGGGCGTCTTCCGCACCGACTACGAGGGCACCACCCTGCGCGACCACCTGGGCCTCGCCCACCCCGACGACGTACGCCAGGAGCGGGCCGCCTCGTGAAGTTCCTCGCCATCACCCTGATCGTGCACCGCCCGGACCCGGTCACGGGCGTACTCAAGTCCACCCAGGACCGCTTCCGCGAAGTCCTCGGCAACGCGCTGCTCGCCGAGGAACTCGGCTTCGACGGCTTCGGGGTGGGGGAGCGGCACGAGCGGCCGTTCATCTCCTCCTCCCCGACGGTCGTGCTCAGCCACATCGCCGCGCTCACCCGCCGCATCCGCCTGTTCACCGCCGTCACCACCCTCAGCCTGCTCGACCCGGTCCGCGCCTACGAGGACTACGCCACCCTCGACCACCTCTCCGGCGGCCGGCTCGACCTGATCATCGGCAAGGGCAACGGCACGGCCCAGCGCGACCTGTTCCACGTCACCCCCGAGGACCAGTGGGACCGCAACGCCGAGGGCTACGAGGTCTTCCGCGCCCTGTGGCGGCAGGACAAGGTGACCGCCGACACTCGCTTCCGGCCCCCGCTCAAGGACGCCGAGGTGTGGCCGCGCCCCTACCAGCAGCCGGTCCGGGTCTGGCACGGCAGCGCGACCAGCAAGGAGAGCGTCGACCTGGCCGCCCGCTACGGCGACCCGCTGTTCTCCGCCAACGTCACCAACCCGATCGAGCCGTACGCCGAACTCATCCGGTACTACCGGGAACGCTGGGCGCACCACGGCCACGACCCGGCGGACATCGCGGTCGGCGCCGGCTCGGCGGGCCTGTACGTCGCCCGCACCTCGCAGGAGGCGCTGGCCGCCTACCGGCCCCTGTTCGAGAGCGGCCTCGCCTTCCAGCGGCAGGCCGGGCTGCCCGTGGTCTTCGAGACGCTGGAGGACTTCGCCGCACGCAGCTCCGCGCTGATCGGCAGCCCCCAGCAGGTGATCGACAAGGTGCACCGCTACCACGAGCAATTCGGCCACACCGTGCAGCACGTCCAGGCCGACGCGAGCGGCCTCACCGACACACAGCACCGCGGCTCCCTCGAACTGTTCCAGAGCGAGGTCGCGCCCGCGCTGCGCGACGCGCTCCCCGACCCGCCCTTCGACTGGGGCCCGGTGCGCACCCGGCCCGAGTCCGCCCCCGCCCACCACTGAGGAGCCACCGTGTCCTTCGCCACCCCGCTCGGCATCCTCGATCTGGTCCCGATCCCGTCCGGGGCCACGGCTGGCGACGCCCTGCGCAACTCCATCGACCTGGCCCAGCGGGCCGAACGGCTCGGCTACCGCCGGTACTGGTTCGCCGAGCACCACCTCAATCCGGGCGTCGCCGGGACCTCCCCGGCGGTCGTCCTGGCGCTGACGGCCGCCGCCACCTCCACCATCCGGCTCGGCTCCGGCGCCGTACAGCTCGGCCACCGCACCGCGCTGTCCACCGTGGAGGAGTTCGGCCTGATCGACGCCCTCCACCCCGGCCGCCTCGACCTGGGCCTCGGCCGCTCCGGCGGCCGCCCGCCCACCGGACCTGCCGCGCCCCTGCCGACAGCCACCCCGGTCGTCGACGGCCGCGCCCCGGGCGGCCTGCTCATCCCGGCCCGCTTCTCCTTCGAGTCGCTGCTCGGCTCGCCCCGCGTCGCCCTGCAACGCGAACTGCTGCTGCTCCCGGGCGCCGTACCGCAGGACTACGCCGAACAGCTCGACGACATCCTCGCCCTGCTGGCCGGCACCTACCGCTCCGCCGAGGGCGCCGAGGCGCACGCCGTGCCCGGCGAGGGCGCCGACCTCGACGTGTGGGTCCTGGGCAGCAGCGGCGGGGCGAGCGCCCGGGCGGCCGGTGAGCGTGGCCTGCGTTTCGCCGCGAACTACCACGTCAGCCCCGCCACGGTCCTGGAGGCGGTGGACGGCTACCGGGCGTACTTCCAGCCCTCGGACGTCCTCGACAAGCCGTACGTCACCGTCTCCGCCGACGTCGTCGTCGCCGAAGACGACACCACCGCCGAGGAACTCGCCACCGGCTACGGGCTGTGGGTCCGCGGCATCCGCACCGCCGAGGGCGCCATCCCCTACCCGACGCCCGGCGAGGCCCGCGCGCACACCTGGACCGAGGAGGACCGCGAGCTGGTCCGCGACCGCGTCGACACCCGGTTCGTGGGCTCCCCGGCACGCGTCGCCGACCAGCTCGAACAGCTCCGGGCCGCCACCGGCGCCGACGAACTGCTCGTCACCACCATCACTCACGACCACACCGCGCGGGTGCGGTCCTACGAGCTGCTGGCCCAGGAGTGGCAGCGCAGATCGGCAGGGTGAGGCGAAGGCGGCTCAGGCCGCGCCGAACGCCGAGAACGCCCACCCCGTCGCCTGATGCGTCGCGTCGCCCGGTACGGCGGCCCGGGCGTCGCGCAGCGCCTCGGCCAGGGACAGCCCGGCGCCCAGGCCCTTGTGCAGGGCGAGCATCAGCGGCACCACCGCCTCGTCGTTGACCGGCGCGCTGCACGCCACCACCCCGGCCGTGCCCAGCGGCAGCAGCGCCGTCACCAGGCCCAGCAGCTCGTCGGCGCCCACCGAGGCGAACCGGGCGGTGTCGCAGCAGGACAGGATGATCCGGTACGGGCTGCGGGCCAGGCGTTCGAAGTCGTGCACGATCAGCGGGCCGTCGGCCATGGTCAGCGACGAGAACAGGGGACTGTCGGCGCGGAAGGTACCGTGCGCGGCGATGTGCGCGAGCGCGGCACCGTCCAGTTCCCGCAGCACCCGCGCCACATGCGCGTCGCCGTCCTCGAGCACGGTCGGCGCGGCGTACCGGCCGGCCAGCTCGGGCACCTCCGCGCCGCCGGTGGCCAGCCCCGGGCCGCGCACCAGCACCTGGCGGCTCTCGGGCGGCGGCTCGGTCTCCCGGGCGCGCAGCCAGCTGCTCGCCGACGGCGACACGCTCACCACCCGCTCCCGCAGCGACGGCAGCAGCGCCCACGGCACCCGGTGCAGCGAACCCGGCGGCACCACCACGAGCGGCCCGGAGCCGAGCTGCCGGGCGGCCGGACCCAGCAGCAGCTCCTCCAGCCGCCGGCCCGCCGCCTCCACCAGCGGCAGCCGGGCCGCCGCCCCCGGGTGCGCCAGCCGCCGCAGCCCCGCCTGCACATGCTCGGCCTCGGTCACCGCGTCCGCGAGCCGCCCCGCCTCGAAGCGCCGCACCCGGCCCTCGCCGCACAGCAGCACCTGCACCCGCCCGTCGAGGACGGCCAGTTCGACCAGCCGGTCGGTGCCGAGCCGCGCCAGCAGCCGGTCCGCCCCGAACCGGTCACCGCCGCCCGGCGCTTGGCCCCGCAGCCGCAGGGTGCGCGACCGGATCTCCCGCTCCAGGCGCCGCTGCTCCCGCTCCAGGGCCGGTACCGGGTGCCCCTCCTGGCGGGCCTCCTCGGCCCGGGCGGCGATCTCCCGGAACGCGGTCAGCCCGCAGAGCAGCGCCGGGTCGGCGGGCGGCCGGGTGGGCGGCGCGGACAGCACCGTCGCCCGCCACCGCTCGCTCCACACCAGCAGCCGCCGCGGCCCGCCCGAGGCGAGCGCCGCCGCCTGCGCCAGCGCGGCCAGTTCGGCGCCCTGCGCGGTGGCCCGGGCCCGCAGCTCCGCGGCGCCCAGCGTCATCCGGTGGTCGTCGAGCACGTCGAGCCCCCGCCGGCACGCCTCCAGGACACCCCGGCCGGAACCGGCCGCGCGCGCCCGCAGCGCCTGCGCGGCCCAGCCCGTCATCCGGGCCAGCGGCGGCCCGCCGTGCCGGCTGCGCGCGGCCACCGCCAGATGCCGTTCCGCCTCCGCGGTGCGGCCCAGGGCGAGCGCGATCCGGCCCGCGAGCAGCGACGCCTCCGGGGCCGCCGGGGAGCCGAACGCGGCCAGCCGGCCGGCCACCGCGGCGGCGTCCGCGACCAGCCGCCCCGACCGCCGGCCGGTGGCGGCCCGCGCCTCGATCAGCACCAGCCGGGCATGCGTCGCCCACCAGGCGCGCCGCTGCCCGGCGAACAGCCGCACCGCCACCGCCGCGCGCGCCATCGCCGTGTGCGGGTCGTCCGCCAGCCGCGCCGCCCGCGCCGCCACCAGCAGCAGTTCCGCCTTGCGCGTCGACTGCCCGCCCAGGCCGTCGAGTTCGGCGCTGGCCGCGTCCGCCTCGGCCAGCGCCTCCGGGGCCAGCCCGGCCGCCATCAGCACCTCGCAGCGCCGGATGCTCAGCATGAACGTCGGCGTACCCAGCTTCGCGTACCGCTCCTCCGCCTCGTCGAGCAGCCGCAGCGCCGCCGGGATGTCGCCCCGCCGGTACGCCGCCAGGCCCCGGCTCTCCACCGCGTCGGCCTTGTCGTGCTCCTGCCCCGTGGTGTCCCACAGCGCCTCGGCCGCCGTGAAGTCGGCGTCCGCCCGCTCCACCGCCCCCAGCGCCAGGTGCACGGTGGCCCGCAGGGTCAGCGCCCGCGCCGTCCAGATCACGTCGTCGGCCTGCCGCAGCACCGGCACCGCCCGGCGTACGTCCTCCAGCGCCTCGCGGTGCCGGCCCAGCACCCACCACACGTACGCCCGCCGGTACAGCACCCGGGCCCGGGTGTGCCCGCTGCCGCGCGCCACGCCCCGGTCGAAGGCCGCCAGGCCCTGCCGGGTACGGCCCGCGTGCACCAGCGCCACCCCGAGCGTGGCCAGCACGTCGGCCTCCCGCTCGGCCGAGTCCGCCCGCGCCGCCAGGTCCCGGGCGCGCCGCAGATGCCGCAGGGCCAGCCGCAGATCACCGAAGTCCCGCTGCCAGATGCCGATCACCTGATGCGCCACCGAGGCGTGCCAGGGCGGGGGACCGGCGTCCAGCAGCGCGCGGGCCCGCGCCAGCGCCTCGCCCGGGTCGGCGAAGACCATCGGCAGCAGGTCGAGCACCGATTCGCTTCCCGCTGTCACCCACCGGATGGTAGTGGCACCGTAGGGGGCCCCGGAACCGCGTCCCCCGGCTCCGGTGCCGCCCGGCTGTATCAACGGCGCCGCGCGCGGCTCTGACTGACGACCATCGTCCCGACGGGAGGACAGGCGCGCCATGGCACCCCAGCGATTCCACGAGCAGTTCGCCCAGATCCAGCGCTCGATGCCCGATGTCCCCCTGGCGATGGGCCCGGACGACTCCGCCGAGTTCTTCTACGAGAAGGGCGTCGTCCTCGCCCGCGACGGCGACGAGGCCCGGCTCGTCGAGGACACCGTGCGCACCCACTTCACCGAGGCGCCCGACCTGACCGCCGACCGGGTGCGCCGGGCGGGCCCGCCGGCCAACCGCACCGGCGTCACCCGCATCCAGGTCGGCGACCCCGGGCAGGGCGACCCCGCCGGGGACCACGCCGTCGCCCAGGCCCTGCGCGCCCTGCGCGGCCACGAACAGCGCGCCGGACGGCGGCTGGTCAGCCGCAACCACGTGGTGTCCATCGCGGTCAACGCCTGCCCAGGCGACGAACCGGTGCCCGCCCCGCGCACCGCAGGACCCAACCCGGCGCCCGCGCGCACCCCCTACGACGAGGACACCGCGATCGGCGTCCTCGTCGTCGACACCGGCCTCATGCACGACCACGGCCTGGCCCCGCTGCTCGCCCACGTCCGGGGCGACCGCCAGGCCCGGGAGACCGACGCGGACGGCATACTCCAGCAGTACGTCGGCCACGGCACGTTCATCGCCGGACTCGTCGCCGCCGTCGCCCCCAACACCGACATCACCGTGCGCGGCACCCTCAACGACGCCGGCGCCGTCCTGGAGTCGGACTTCGGGCACCGGCTCTTCGAAGCCGTCGAGCAGGACGGCTGGCCCGACATCATCAGCCTCTCCGCCGGCACCTCCAACGGCCGCACCGACGGACTGCTCGGCCTGGACGCCTTCATGCGCGCGCTGCGCGAGCGGGGCACGCTGCTGGTCGCCGCCGCCGGCAACAACGCCAGCGCCACCCCGTTCTGGCCCGCCGCCTACGCCGACCGGCCCGACTACGCCGACTGCGTGCTGTCGGTCGGCGCCCTGCGCGGCGACGGGGAGCACGGCGCCTGCTTCAGCAACCACGGCCACTGGGTGAAGGCGTACGCCCCCGGCGAGCGGCTCACCAGCGTCCTCACCGGCTTCGACAAGCCCGTGCCCTACGTCTACCAGCACTCCACCTACGACGCCTGCCGGTTCGGCTTCCACTACGCCTGCACCTGCCAGTCCCCGCGCCACACCGGGGTGCTGAGCGAGAAGCGGGACAGCGGCGCGGGCAAGGCGGACCAGGTGATGTTCGAGGGGTACGCGCACTGGAGCGGGACCTCCTTCGCCACCCCGGTGGCCGCCGCCATGGTCGCCGCCCACATGACGGACCACCAGGAGCGCGACCCGCGCGCGGCCCGGCGCGGACTCCTCGCGTCCGCCGCCGAGTACGCGGAGGTGCGCGGGGCGCACGTACCGGCGCTGCGCCCGCGCACCTGGCGTCCGGCACCCGTCGTACGACTGGCTCCCTCGGTATGAGGAGCGGAACCATCCCCTCCACGGCGTACGATGACAGGCCGTACACGAGGGGTGAGTCGGTGGACCGTGCAGAGGTCGGCACGCTCGTCCAGTCCGCCGTCGACGGCGACGCGGCGGCCTGGAAAGCGCTGGTGGAGGGGCTCAGCCCGCTGGTGTGGTCGGTGGTGCGCGCACACCGGCTGTCGGACGCCGACGGGCACGAGGTGTACCAGACCGTCTGGTTCCGCTTCGCCCAGCACCTGGGCCGGATCCGGGAACCCGACAAGGCGGGCAGCTGGCTGGCCAGCACCGCGCGCAACGAATGCCTGCGCACGCTGCGGAGCCTGAACCGGCTGACGGTCACGGACGATCCGCAGCTCCTGGACCGGGTCAGCGAGGAGAAGACACCGGAACAGTCGTTCCTGGAGGCCGAGGAGGCCGCCGCGCAGAGCGAGCGGGTCCGCCGGCTGTGGCAGGAGTTCGAACGGCTCGGCGACCGCTGCCGCCGGCTGCTGCGCGTGCTCATGGCCTCACCGCCGCCCAGCTACCAGGAGGTGTCCGCCGCGCTGGGCGTCGCCGTGGGCAGTATCGGACCTCTGCGCCAGCGCTGTCTGCGGCGGCTGCGCGCACGACTCGACGCACGGGGGACATGATGAACGACAGCGACCACGACCTCGGCGACGACCACGGCGGGGACGGCGGGCACGGCGCCGCCGACGAGGCGGCCGAACGGCTGCTGGAGGAGGAGCTGCGGCAGGCCGCCGCCGTCCTGGACCCGGTCCCGGACGCGCTGCGGCAACTGGCCGTCGACGCCTACGCCCTGCACGACCTGGACGCCCGGATCGCCGAGCTGACCTTCGACTCGCTGCTGGACGCCATCCCGGTGCGCGGCGCCGCGGACGTACCGCGGATGCTGACCTTCCAGGCCGGCGAGCTGACCGTGGACGTGGAGGTCTCCGGGGACGGCCTGCTGGGCCAGGTGATGCCGCCGCAGCCGGCCCGGATCGAGGTGCTGCACGGCCCGCGGCCCGGCGCCCCGCTCACCGCCGACGACCTGGGCCGCTTCACCGGCGAGGCGCCGCCCGCCGGCCCGTTCGCGCTGCGGCTGCGCGCGGGCGGCCGGCTGGTGGTCACCGAATGGCTGCGGACGTAAGACCGCCCGCCGCGGCGGCGGTCGCGCTCACCAGGTGACCGGCAGGCTCTGCGGGCCGCGGATCATCGTCCGGCGCCGCCAGGCGACCTCGCCGGGCGCCACCGCGAGCCGCAGCCCGGGCAGCCGGTCCAGGACCGTGTCGATCAGCAGTTCCGTCTGCAACCGGGCCAGCACCGCGCCCGTGCAGTAGTGCGGGCCGTTGCCGAAGGCCAGGTGCGGCCGGGGCGCCCGGTCGGGGTCGACGGCGTCCGGGTCCGGGAAGACGTCCGGGTCGCGGTTGGCGGCCAGGTAGGAGACGTAGACCGGCTCACCGGCGGCGATGCGCACGCCGTGCAGCTCGACGTCCTCCAGGGCGATCCGGGCCAGGCCCACGGTGCTGCGGTGCGGTATGTACCGCAGCAGCTCGTCCAGGACCGCGCCGCGCGCCCCGGGCCGCTCGCGCGTCCGCGCCATCAGCTCCGGCCGGGTCAGCAGCAGGTACAGCATCTGGCCGCAGTTGTGGGTGACGGCCTCCCCGCCGATCTGCAGCGGCCCGGCCAGCCCCACCGCCTCGTCCTCGCTGATCTCGCCCCGGCCCACGGCCGCGCCCAGCAGCGACAGCACGTCCTCGCCGGTGCTGTCCCGGCGGGCCCGGACGGTGGCGGCGATCCACCCGTACATGCCCTCCTTGGCACGGTCGGCGGCCTCGGCGCCGCCGCACATGGAGATGATCTGCCGGGTCCAGGTGTGCACCTGCTCCCGTTCGGCGGGCGGCACGCCCATCACCTCGGCGACCACCGCGATCGGGAACGGCTCAAGTACCCGTTCGACGAGGTCCGCGGGCGGCCCCTCGGCCAGCACCGCGTCCATCAGCTCGTCGAGCAGCTCCTGCGCGCGGGGCCGCAGCCGCTTCATCGCGCCGACCGTGAAGGCCCCGGCGACCGGTTTGCGCAGCCGGTTGTGGTCGGGCTGGTCGGCCCAGGCCAGCGAGCCCGGACGCGGCTTGAAGTGCGGGGCCAGCCGGGTCACCTGCCGCCGGGTCACCTCCGCGCGGGAGAACCGCGGGTCGTTGGTGACCAGCTTGACGTCGTCGTAGCGCGTGGCCAGCCAGGCCCAGCCCGCGCCGTGCGGCAGGCGGATGCGGGTGATCGGTCCTTCGCGCATCAGGTCGGTGAGGACCGGGTCGAACTCGGTGCCGTCCAGGTCGAGCGCGGGCCAGTCCCGTACCGGGGGCGGGGGCGCCTGCTGCTCGTCGGCCGGTGGTGTGACCCGGGCGGCAGCAGGCGGCGTTATCCGGGCGGGTGAGGGTGTGGTGATCTCCTGCGTCATACATCAACCCTCACGGCGCCCGGCCCGCTTGTCGCGCGGGAGTGCTCCAGGCGGAGGGTCAGGGCCGGTCCGTCAGGCCGTCCACGAGGGCGGCGAGCGCTTCGGCGAGCCGGTCGAGGCCGGGGCCCGCGGGTCCGCCGGGCTCGCTCATGTACGTGTCCCGGCGGATCTCCACCATCAGGGCGGTGACCCGGGTGTCGCGGCCGTAGAACTCCAGCGGGACGTAGGTGCCGCTGAACGGGCTGTCCAGCCCGGTCTCCCCGCAGCGCGCGAACGCCTCGCGGGCCAGCCGGGCCGCCCCGGGCGGCGTGTGGAAGGCGTCCGTGCCCACGCACACCGGCGGCCGGGGTCCTGCGCCGTGCAGTTCGTAGGGCAGGGCGGCGCTGGGGTAGGAGTGCACGTCGACGACGACGGCCCGGCCGGTGGCGGCCAGCCGGCCGGCCACGGCCTCGGTCATGGCCCGGGCGTAGGGGTGGAACCAGCGTTCGACCAGCGGCGCGGGATCGGCGTCCGCGGGCCGCAGCACCTCCCGGTGCGTGGTGCGGGTGTAGACCGCGCCCATCCCGACGGCCGCCATCTCCTCCCGGTCGTCCGGGAACCGCTCCGGGTCCACGACGAGCCGCGACAGCCGGTTCACGAACCGCCACGGCGCGACGGCGGCGAGGCCGGCGGCCAGCTCGGCGAGCCGGGCGGTGTGCGCGTCGGTGATGTGGTCCAGCTCCCGCTCCAGCGCCACGTCGTCCAGCACGATGCCCGCCCGGACGGCGGCCGGTATCTCCCGCGCGGAGTGCGGCACATGCAGGATCACCGGCGACCCGGGATCACCGGGCAGAAGCTCGAACGACGGTACGGACGGAGACGGTAGGGGCGGTACGGCGCCGGGCACGGGCTGCCTCCTGGGCGACGGGGGGTGTTGTCAGTGGTGTACGGCAGGATCGGAGTGACACGGATCTTTCGGAGTGACACGGATCTTGATGGCACGGATCTGAATGACACGGAATCGATGTGTCACGGCGACGGATCTCCGCGCACCAGCCGCGGAGCGGGGGAGGAGCACCATGCCCATCGGCGACGCGCGCGTACGCGACCACGCGTTCCTGGCCGGCCTGTACCGGGACGGCTACTACCCGGACCACGTGGTGGACCTGGGCAGGGCGGTCCTGCTGCGCCTGTGCGAGCGCATCGAGGCCGAGCGCCCGGCGGACCTGACCGCGCTGTACGCCCTCACCCACGCGGCCACCGAGGAGTTCAACGCCCTGGAGTCCGCGTTCGAGGCGGCCGGCAGCGAGATCGAGACGGTGGCCCGGGAGGAGATAGCCGAGGACTTCTGGTTCGTGGCCCGGGCCTACGGCTTCGAGGACGCCGACGTGGAGGAGCTGATCGCCCCCCGGGAGTGGTGAACGGACCCGCACGGCCACGGCCGACGCGGCCCGCTCCGGGTACGGCGGCTCCGCCCCGGCCGGCGCGGGGCCGGGCGGGGCGGAGCCGGGGCGTTCCGGGCCCTCGGCGGGTCCGGGACGGCAGCCGGGTCAGCTCAGCGACGCCAGCGCGTCGTTCCAGGTGGCCGACGGGCGCATGACCTCGGCGGCCTTGGCCGGGTCGGGCTGGTAGTAGCCGCCGATGTCGGCCGGCTTGCCCTGGACGGCGTTCAGCTCGTCGACGATCTTCTGCTCGTTGCCGGCGAGCGTCTCGGCGAGCGGCGCGAACGCCTTGGCCAGGTCGGCGTCGTCGGTCTGCCGGGCCAGCTCCTGCGCCCAGTACAGGGAGAGGAAGAAGTGGCTGCCGCGGTTGTCGATGCCGCCGACGCGACGGGTCGGGGACTTGTCCTCGTTGAGGAAGGTCGCCGTGGCCCGGTCGAGGGTGTCGGCGAGGACCTTGGCACCGGTGTTGCCGGTGGCCTCGGCGTACTGCTCCAGGGACGGCACCAGGGCGAAGAACTCGCCCAGCGAGTCCCAGCGCAGGTAGTTCTCCTTGACCAGCTGCTGGACGTGCTTGGGCGCGGAGCCGCCGGCGCCCGTCTCGAACAGGCCGCCGCCCGCCATCAGCGGGACCACCGACAGCATCTTGGCGCTGGTGCCCAGCTCCAGGATCGGGAACAGGTCGGTCAGGTAGTCGCGCAGCACGTTGCCGGTGACCGAGATGGTGTTCTCGCCGCGGCGGATGCGCTCCACCGACAGCTGGGTGGCCTCCACCGGGGACAGGACCTTGATGTCCAGGCCCTCGGTGTCGTGCTCCGCCAGGTACTGCTTCACCTTGGCGATCAGGTTGGCGTCGTGGGCGCGGGTCTCGTCCAGCCAGAAGACGGCCGGGTCGCCGGTGGCGCGGGCGCGGGTGACGGCCAGCTTCACCCAGTCCTTGACCGGGGCGTCCTTGGTCTGGCAGGCGCGGAAGATGTCACCGGCCGAGACGGTCTGCTCGATCACGACGTGGCCGGCCTGGTCGACCAGGCGGACCGTGCCGGTGACCGGGACCTCGAAGGTCTTGTCGTGGCTGCCGTACTCCTCGGCCTTCTGCGCCATCAGGCCGACGTTGGGCACCGAGCCCATGGTGGCGGGGTCGTAGGCGCCGTGGGCGCGGCAGTCGTCGATGACGGCCTGGTAGACACCGGCGTACGAGGAGTCCGGGAGGACCGCGAGGGTGTCGTGCTCCTGGCCGTCCGCGCCCCACATGTGACCGGAGGTGCGGATCATGGCCGGCATGGAGGCGTCCACGATCACGTCGGAGGGCACGTGCAGGTTGGTGATGCCCTTGTCGGAGTCGACCATGGCCAGCTCCGGGCCCTCGGCCAGCTCGGCGTCGAAGGACGCCTTGATCTCGGCGCCCTCCGGCAGGCTCTCCAGGCCCTTGTAGATGCCGCCCAGACCGTCGTTCGGGGTCAGGCCGGCCACGGCGAGGGTCTCACCGTACTTCGCGAACGTCCTCGGGAAGAAGGCGCGCACCACGTGGCCGAAGACGATCGGGTCGGAGACCTTCATCATCGTGGCCTTGAGGTGCACGGAGAACAGGACGCCCTCCTGCTTGGCGCGGGCGATCTGCGCCGTGAGGAACTCGCGCAGCGGCGCGACGTGCATCACGGAGGCGTCGACGACCTCGTCCTTGAGGACCGGTACGGACTCGCGCAGCACGGTGGTGGAGCCGTCGTCGCCGACCAGCTCGATGCGCAGCGCGCCGTCCTCGGCGATCACGGCGGACTTCTCGGTGGAGCGGAAGTCGTCCACGCCCATGGTGGCCACGTTGGTCCGGGACTCGGAGGTCCAGGCGCCCATGCGGTGCGGGTGGGACTTGGCGTAGTTCTTGACCGAGGCGGGGGCGCGGCGGTCGGAGTTGCCCTCGCGCAGCACCGGGTTCACCGCGGAGCCCTTGATCTTGTCGAAGCGGGCGCGGATCTCGCGCTCCTCGTCGGTCCTGGGGTCGTCCGGGTAGTCCGGCAGCGCGTAGCCCTGGGCCTGCAGCTCGGCGACGGCCGCCTTCAGCTGCGGGATGGACGCCGAGATGTTCGGCAGCTTGATGATGTTGGCCTCGGGGGTCTTGGCCAGCTCACCCAGCTCGGACAGCGCGTCGGGGATCCGCCGGTCCTCGTCCAGGTACTCCGGGAACACCGCGATGATGCGTCCGGCCAGCGAGATGTCACGGGTCTCCACAGCCACACCCGCCTGCGCGGCGTACGCCCGGACCACCGGCAGGAAGGAATACGTCGCCAGGGCCGGGGCCTCGTCAGTGTGTGTGTAGATGATGGTCGAGTCAGTCACCGGGTGCTCCGCTCCACGTCTGCAACATTGCTCGACATCAAGATATCTCGTGATCCGGCCCGGCTCGACAGGGGTCCGTGCCGGAACCCGCCGCGCGGCGCGCGCCGGCCGTCGTGGATCACCCGCGTCATCCGTGCGCCACCTCGCGTTCGATCCAGCGGCAGATCACCTCCACCACGTAGGCGCGCTCCGCCCGGCTCAGCTCCCGGCCCTTCGGGATGCCGTGCTCACGCTGGAGGCAGGTGCGGCAGCAGGTCGCGGTGGCGTGCTGGGCGACGAAGACCGGATGGCCCCGGTAAGGGGTCTGCTTGCCGTCCTTGTACGGCGCGGCGGGCGCCAGCCGCTTGGCGATCAGATCACGGGCGTGCCACCGCAGGGTGGCGGGCCCGTGCAGCTCGGCGGTCGCCCGGTCCGGACCACGCAGGTGGAACTTGGCGCGGAAGGGGTGCCGGCCGATCGCGTCCAGGCGCGCGTCGAGCGGCCGGGGGGCCGGGTCGGGGGCTGGGGGATCGGGGGAGTAGGTCATGCCATGACCGAGCATAGGGGTGTTTCGGGTGTTTCAGCTGTTTCGGTCGTTCACCGGGGCCCGGTCGCGCGGCCGGGGGATCACCACCGTGTCCTGCTGGAGGGTGACCGAGCGGGTGGGTGCCGGGATGGTGATGCCCTCCGCGCGGTAGCGCCGGTGCAGGCGCTTGATGAACTCGTGCTTGATCCGGTACTGGTCGCTGAACTCGCCGACGCCCAGGATGACCGTGAACCCGATCCGGGAGTCGCCGAAGGTGTGGAACCGGATGGCGGGCTCGTGTTCCGGCAGGGCGCCGTCCGTGTCGTGCATCACCTCGGCGACGACCTCAAGCGTCACCCGCTCCACGTGCTCCAGATCGCTGTCGTAGCCCACCCCCGCCTGCACGAGGATCGTCAGCCGCTGCTCGGGCCGGGTGAAGTTGGTCATGTTGGTCTTGGCGAGCTGGCCGTTGGGGATGACGACCAGGTTGTTGGAGAGCTGGCGGACCGTCGTCTGGCGCCAGTTGATGTCCTCGACATAGCCCTCCTCGCCGCTGCTCAGCCGTATGCAGTCGCCGGGCTGGACGGTCTTGGAGGCGAGGATGTGCACCCCGGCGAAGAGGTTGGCGAGCGTGTCCTGCAGCGCCAGCGCGACCGCGAGACCGCCCACGCCCAGGGCGGTGAGCAGCGGCGCGATGGAGATGCCCAGGGTCTGCAGGACCACCAGGAAGCCGATCGCCAGGACCAGGATGCGGGTGATGTTGACGAAGATCGTGGCCGATCCGGCGACCCCGGAACGGGACTGCGTGACCGTCCGCACCAGACCGGTGATCACCCGGGCCGCGGAGAGGGTGATCACGAAGATCAGCCACACGGTCAGGATCTGGTTCACATGGTGCTGGACGGTCCGGGTCAGCGGCAGCACCGCGGCCCCGGCCGCCGCGCCGCCCGCGATGGCCGCCCACGGCACCACCGTGCGCAGCGCGTCCACGATGACGTCGTCACCGCTCCACTTGGTCCGCTTGGCGTGCTTGGCCAGCCAGCGCAGCACCGTGCGCGACAGGAACGCCGCCGCCAGGCCCGCCACCAGCGCGATCCCGGCCAGCATGAGATCGTCCAGCGTCATGGCGCGGTTCACCGGCCGCCTCCGGGAAGACGGACGGCGGCGTGCGGGGCCGCCGGCGGCCCGATGTGAAGTTGCGTCACGATGTCACCTGCTCGATTCCGGGATGTGCGAACGCGCCGGCCGCTCCGGAGGACGGGCGGGCGGCGCGATCGCTCATCCTGCCGTATCCGGTACGGCAGTTCGCACCGCGTGCGCCGGGGAGCGGCGGCCCGGGGCAGGCCGGGGCGAGCCACGACTCAACCGGCCGTGCCCGGCTCACCTGGCTGTGCCCGGCTCACCCGCCCGTGCTCCGAGTCACCCGCCCGTGCCCGGCTCAACCGGCCGTGCCCGGCTCACCTGGCTGTGCCCGGCTCACCCGCCCGTGCTCCGAGTCACCCGCCCGTGCCCGGCTCAACCGGCCGTGCCCGG